>DASPVY010000436.1:0-7864 GCA_035622115.1 Candidatus Acidiferrales bacterium | reverse complement strand
AACGCCTCGCTTCAACATAAGCGGCACCGGGATGTATTAACGGACGCCGTGCGAATCTATATCGAAACGGGTGAGCCGGTGTCTTCGCGCAGCATTGCCCGCCGGCAAACCGAGCAGCTTAGTTCCGCCACCGTGCGTAATGTGATGGCCGATCTGGAAGAGGAAGGATACCTCTATCAGCCACACACTTCGGCAGGTCGCGTTCCGACCGCGGCGGCCTATCGCTTCTTTGTGGAAGAAGTGGCGGCACGGGCGACGCCGCGGCCGCAAGATCTCGATTGGATCCGGCGAGAACTCGCCTCGGCGGCAACGCCGGAAGCCGTGATGGAACGCGCGAGCGGAATTCTTGCAGGCATCTCGCGAGGGTTGGGAATTATCATCGCGCCGCCGGCCGCGCAG
Source organism: Candidatus Acidiferrales bacterium (assembly GCA_035622115.1). GTDB lineage: Bacteria > Acidobacteriota > Terriglobia > Acidiferrales > UBA7541 > Palsa-147. Next base: position 7,465 of record DASPVY010000436.1, on the reverse strand, counting down.
GCGGTGGTCGAGCACATGAAATTTCTCCTGATTCCGGATAATCGTGTGCTGGTCGTCCTGATCGGCGCGGGCGGACTTACGCGGGACAAAGTACTCCGGCCGGAGCGCAATTTCCGGCAAGACGAACTCGATGAAATCGCTGACTACTTGAACCGGCATTATTCAGGATGGGTGCTCGATGCAATTCGCTCCGATCTGCAGGCGCAGCTGGCAAAGGACCGCGAGCGCTATGATCGTCTCGTGCGGGACGCGTTGTTGCTTTGCGGCGACGAGTTGCTGGGTGACGACGCGCGGCGGCGAATCTACGTCGAAGGCACCGCACTGCTCGCCACTTCGACTGAGTTCGCCGATCAAACGCAGTTGCACGATCTCTTGGCCGTGATTGAGCAGCGCAACCGATTGGTGTCGTTGCTCACGAACTTCATCGAAGCACCGGAGCCTGTTCATGTCGAGCTGGGAGTGAAGGAAATCTCGGCGGCAGGGAGCAATCTCGCATTGGTAACGGCGCCCTATCTGCAGGGAGACCAGAGCCGCGGGACCGTCGGCATCCTGGGCCCGATGCGCATGCATTATGAACGAGTGATCACCGCCGTCGCGTTCATGGCAGAGTTTTTCAGCGAAGATGCGAAGAGCGGTTAAGAACCTCGAAAACGAGGATCATCGAATGAGCAGAAAAGACAGCCAAAACGACGATCCGAAGCCGGGAGCAGCCCCCGCGCGTGGCGGGGCGGAACTTGATCCGCCGGCGAATAGCACGAGCTCGCCAGCCGGAGAAGGGTCTCTCTCCGAGAAGGAGCGGCGGCTTATCGCCGAGATGGACGATTTGAAAAACACTTTAATTCGGCGCCAAGCGGATTTCGAGAATTATCGGAAAAGGGTCGAACGTGAGCGGGAGCAAGATCGTCACCGCGGAATCGAATCGCTGGTCGAAGCGCTGTTACCTGTTCTCGACGGGTTTGAACGAGCGCTCGCGGCCCACGGCGATGCGCCCTATGAAGAGCATCGAAAGGGCTTTGAGCTGATCGAACGCCAGCTGCGGGACACGCTGGCCAAGCGCGGGCTCGAGCGAATTGACGCGGAAGGAAAAGCGTTTGATCCGTTCCTGCACCACGCGGTCGAGCGAGTGGTGTCGAACGAGCATCCCGATGGGACGATCCTTGCCGTTCTTCAAACGGGCTACCGGTTCCACGATCGCGTGCTCCGCCCGGCGATGGTTCGCGTGGCGACGCAACCCGCTGCCAGGGCGGTGAATTAAGGGACAGGTCAACAGTCCGTCGCACAGAATCGAGCCGGAACTAGAGCGCATCGAATTAACAGCAAGCGAACAAGGGAGTTCATGCCAGCCAACACCAAACGTGATTACTACGAAATTCTCGGCCTCGGCCGCGATGCACAGGCAGATCAGATCAAATCCGCATACCGTAAGGCCGCGATGAAGTGGCATCCGGACCGCAATCCGAACAACAAGCACGAAGCGGAAGATCAATTCCGGCAGGCGACGGAAGCGTACAGCGTCCTTTCGGATACGCAAAAGCGCGCGCTGTATGACCGCTACGGCCACGCTGGAGTCCAGCAAGCGGGAGGCGGATTTGGCGGATTCGACGCCTCCATCTTTGAAGATTTTCACGACATTTTCGGCGATCTCTTCGGGATGGGAGACCTGTTCGGCGGTGGGCGGAGGCCTGGCTCGCGGACGCGTAGGGGACAGCGCGGAGCGGATTTGCGCTACGACCTGTCGCTGAGTTTTGAGGAAGCGGCTACCGGCGTGAAGACAAAAATTAAAGTCTTCCGCCACGAGAACTGCAGCGCGTGCAATGGAACCGGAGCAAAACAGGGAAGCGGCGTGGCCGCCTGCCAGACTTGCAATGGGCACGGGAAACTGCAGTACCAGCAGGGATTCTTCTCTATTTCGCGCACGTGTCCCACCTGCCAGGGCGCGGGGCAAGTAATTCGGGAAGTTTGTGCGCAATGCCGCGGGCAGGGCCGAGTGGAGCGCGATCGTAATCTAGAAGTCGCTGTGCCTGCCGGAGTGGATTCGGATACGCGACTCAGGCTTACGGGAGAAGGAGAGCCGGGCGCAAACGGCGGCGCTTCGGGGGATTTGTACATCTTTTTCCAGGTCAAGGAGCATCCCTTTTTTGAGCGGCGAAATGCCGATCTGTTTTGCACCATTCCGGTGTCGTTCATTCAAGCGGCGATGGGTACGAAGATCCGGGTACCGACGTTGAGTGGCGATGAGGAGCTTGAAATTCCCGAGGGCACGCAATCGGGACAAATTTTCCGCAAGAAGGGTAAGGGTCTTCCCAATCCGCACGGGGGTCGCGGCGACCTGTACATCAACGTGCGCGTGGACATTCCCACGAAGTTGAGCCGGGAGCAAAAGCGATTGCTCGAGCAGTTGGGACAGATTTTGAAGGTCGAAAACAAGCCCGCCGAACGCAGCACGAGTTTCTTCGACAAAGTGAAGGATATTTTCGGCTAGTTCGTTGGGACCAAGCTTGCGGCTGAGCAGGGATAAGTTTGCTCCGAAGTCTACGAAGCGAATTGCCAAGGGTCGCGCGCGACGTGGTCGCTGAGTGATCACGTTGTCTTCCGCCAGCGGAGTGAAATGCGAAGACGTTTTTTTGTAGAGGAGTTTCAGGGCGGCGCAGCGACGTTGCGCGGCGAAACCGCAGAGCACCTCAGCCGGGTGCTCCGTGCGAAAGAAGGCCAGCTCTACGAACTCAGCGACGGCCGGAATGTATGGTTGGGGCGAGTCGAGAGTGTGCGAAACGGATCGCGCGACGCCTCGAGAGTCGAGTTTTCGCTCATTGAGCCGATCGAGAGCGCAGAACTGCCGCTGCGGATTGAGCTCTTGCTGTCAATTGTGAAATTTGAGCGTTTCGAATGGTGCCTGGAGAAAGCGACGGAGTTGGGTGTCGTGGAAATTGTGCCGCTCGAAGCCGCGCGAAGCGAGAAGAAACTTCTGATTGCCGCACAGAAGCGCGCCTCGCGTTGGGAGAGAATCCTGCTCGAGTCAGCGCAGCAATCACGACAATTGCGGCCCCCAGCGCTCTTTCCCGCGATGCGGCCCGAACAAGCATTCGTTAATTCACGCGCCGGATGCCAGTTCATATTCTCGGAACGGCAAGACGCTCGCCCATTGCGAAGCGTGCAAATGGGGTGCCTCGCGAAAAACATCTCGGTGGCGGTGGGGCCCGAAGGCGGCTGGATCGACGGCGAAATCGCCTCGGCGCGAGCTGCTGGTTATTACGAAACTTCGCTCGGTGAGGGAATTCTGCGAACCGAAACTGCGGTGGTCGCGGCCCTTGCAGTTCTTCGTTATGCGCTCGCGGAGTGAGCGATGACGCGATTGCCGTTGGAAACGGACGATGGCAATTTTTCGTCAAATCTCAGGCGGCCGCAGATCGAGTCCGGTCGACCGAGAGACATTTTTGAGCATTCCGGTCTGGAATCTTGCGGCTGTGGTGCTCTAGCGCGAGCGCGTTTCGGCGTGTTATAAAAACACAAGAGTGAGCTACTGAATGGTGGAAGAACCAAAAGCTGGGCCGGAGGGATCCTCAGAGACCTCGACGCATTCGTCGTTTCCACGCGAACTGAGGGGATGGGTCCGCGACCTCGCCGTGGCCGTAACGCTGGCGATGGTCATCATCGTGTTCTTGTACCAGCCGGTAAAGGTCGAAGGCACAAGCATGGCGCCGCTTCTCTCGGACCAGGAGCGTATTTTTATCAACAAATTTGTATACCGCTTCGAACCGATTGAGCGGGGCGATGTCATCGTTTTCTGGTATCCTCTCGACCATTCGAAATCGTTCATCAAGCGCGTGATAGGATTGCCGGGCGAAATAATTGAGCTGCGGCGCGGCCGGCTGTACATTGATGGAAAAGAAATCAGCGAGGATTACGTCCCTCCGAGCTTTTTTGACGGCACGAGTTACGGGCCGTTGCAGATTCCTCAGGGCAATTATTTCGTAATGGGAGACCATCGCGACAGCTCGAACGATTCGCGGATGTTCGGGACGGTGTCGAGAGATTACATTTATGGCAAGGCCGTATTCGCGTACTGGCCAGTGGATCATTTCGGGAGCATTCCCACAGTGGAGGCCAGCCCGAAATGAACGCGCCCGGAGGAAAAACTGACCCAAAGACAGGATTCCCGTGCCACTCTAGCGCTCGAGGATGGTCGAGTTTTTAACGGCCTCGCGGCGGGCGCTCGCGCCCGTCGCGGTGGCGAAGTTGTTTTCAATACGAGCCTCACCGGTTACCAGGAAGTCTTCACTGATCCAAGCTATTCGGGCCAGGCCGTGTGTCTGACTTGCCCGCACATCGGCAACGTTGGCGCCAATGCCGACGACGAAGAATCCTCAAAGCCTTATATCGAAGCACTGATCGTCCGCGATTTTGCTGCGCTCGCCTCCAACTGGCGCGCGAGAGAAAGCGCCGATGACTACTTGCGCCGTTACGGCGTTCCGGTGATCTGGGACTTGGATACGCGCGCGCTGGTCCGGCACTTGCGGCAAGCCGGCGCGTTGCGCGGGGTAATTGCAACAGACGGGACGCCGGCGGAACAATTGATAGCCGAGGCCCGCGCACTGCCGACAATGGCGGGGCAGGAACTGGCCGGACGTGTAACATGCGAGAAATCATACACTTGGAATCGGCCGACGATTAGGCTTGACGAGCCACTGCCGATTAAGCCCGTGCAGCCTGCGCCAACCGCTGAGTCGGACCGCCGCTATCGCGTGGTCGCATACGATTTCGGAATCAAGCAGAACATTCTTCGGCTGCTGGTGGATCACCGTTGCGATGTCACCGTGGTTCCGGCTCGCACGCCGGCAGACGAAACGCTGGCGCTTCGGCCGGATGGCGTTTTTCTATCGAATGGGCCGGGCGATCCAGAGCCAGTCACCTATGCAATTGACAATATTCGTAAGCTGATCGGACGCGTCCCAATTTTCGGAATTTGCCTTGGGCATCAACTCTGCGGGCTCGCTCTTGGCGGGCGCACTTTTAAGCTCAAATTCGGGCATCATGGTTCGAATCATCCCGTGAAGAATCTCGCGACTGGAAAAATTGAAATTACTGCGCAGAATCACGGATTTTGCGTCGACCCGGAGTCGCTGCCGGCGAGCGACGTGGAAGTCACGCATCTGAATCTGAACGACCATACGAACGAAGGCATTCGCCATCGCTCGCTTCCTTTGTTCAGTGTTCAGTACCATCCGGAAGCGTCGCCAGGGCCCCACGACGCGCGCTATTTGTTCGACCAATTTACGGCGATGATGAACGAAGTTCGCCCGGCAAACGGGTAATCAGAGTGCCGAAGCGCACAGACATCAAGCGAATCCTGATCATCGGCTCGGGCCCGATCGTCATTGGACAGGCGTGCGAGTTCGATTATTCGGGAACGCAGGCGTGCAAAGCATTGCGCGCCGAAGGTTACGAAGTCGTCCTGGTAAATTCGAATCCGGCGACCATCATGACGGATCCTGAAATCGCGGATCGGACGTACGTTGAGCCGCTGACGAAAGAGTATCTCGAACAGATTATCGCGCGCGAGCGACCGGACGCGCTGCTTCCGACGGTGGGCGGCCAAACCGGACTGAATCTTGCGGTTGAACTCGCGGAATCCGGGATACTCGAAAAGTATCGCGTGAAACTGATCGGGGCGTCGCTGCAAGCAATCAAAATTGCCGAAGATCGCCTGCTCTTTAAGGATGCTTGCCGGAGAATCGGACTGGAAGTGCCGGAGTCTGCCGTCGTGAACGATGCAATCGCGGCGGTCCGGATCGCGGACGATCTCGGATATCCACTGGTTATTCGGCCCTCGTTTACGTTGGGTGGAACGGGGGGATCGATCGCATACAATCGCGAGGAATTTTCGGATTTGATCGCGCGCGCCCTCGATGCGAGCCCGGTTCATCAGGCTCTGATCGAAGAGTCGGTGCTCGGCTGGAAAGAATTCGAACTCGAAGTCATGCGCGATTGCCGCGACAATTTCGTGGTCATTTGCTCAATCGAGAATTTTGACCCGATGGGCGTGCACACGGGCGATTCGATCACCGTGGCGCCGGCGCAGACCCTGACGGACAAGGAATATCAGCGCATGCGCGACGCGGCGGCCGCGATCATTCGCGAAGTTGGCGTCGAAACGGGCGGCTCGAATATTCAATTCGCGATCGAGCCGGCCACGGGGCGAATGACCGTGATCGAGATGAACCCGCGAGTCTCGCGCAGTTCGGCGCTGGCCAGCAAGGCCACGGGCTTTCCGATCGCTAAAATCGCGGCAAAGCTCGCGCTGGGAATGACCCTGGATGAAATTCCGAACGACATCACCCGGAAAACGCCGGCATCGTTCGAGCCAACGATTGATTACGTCGTCGTAAAGATTCCCAAGTGGCAGTTCGAAAAATTTCCAGGTTCCGATTCGACGCTCACGACCCAAATGAAGTCAGTGGGCGAAGTGATGGCCATCGGCCGCACATTTCCCGAGGCGCTCTGCAAGGGCATCCGATCGCTCGAGCCGCACACGCCGTGGCGCGCGCCCGCGGAGGTCACGACCGCGCTCCTTCGCGAAAAGCTCGCGGTTGCGGGGCCCGACCGTATCCATTGGCTCTTTGACGCGCTCGAGCGGGGGATGACGGTCGAGGAAATCGCCGGCTTGACGAAGATCGATCCCTGGTTTTTGCGGCACCTTGATTCGCTGTCGCGGCTTGACAGGAAAATTGCGGGGACGCCTTTCGCGGCCATGTCGCGTGAGCTTTTTCTCGAATCGAAACGCTCGGGCGCAAGCGACGAAATGATCGGGCAGATGTGCAAAACGCCCGCATCGGCAATTCGCGATGCGCGCACGCGTCTGAACATCGAGCCAGTCTTCAAGCGTGTGGACACCTGCGCGGCCGAGTTTGAGTCCTTCACTCCATATCTCTATTCCACATATGAAGAGGAAGACGAAAGCGATCCGGTTGACCGGCCGAAGATCGTTATTCTCGGAAGCGGGCCGAACCGCATCGGGCAGGGAATTGAATTTGATTACTGCTGCTGCCACGCGTCGTTTGCGCTCAAAGACGACGGCTACGAAACCGTCATGGTGAACTGCAATCCCGAAACCGTATCGACCGATTACGACACTTCGGACCGCCTTTATTTCGAGCCGCTCACGCTGGAAGACGTCCTCGCCGTCATCGCTCGGGAAAAACCGAGCGGTGTGATCGTGCAATTCGGAGGACAAACTCCACTCAACCTTGCGCTCGATTTGAAACGAAACGGCGTGTCCATCATCGGAACCGCGCCGGAATCGATCGATCTCGCGGAGGATCGCCGCCGTTTCGGATTGCTTCTCGAAGAGCTGCAAATTCCGCAACCGCGAAATGGCACCGCCCTCGCTCCGGAAGAAGCCAAGCGTGTCGCGCAGGAAGTTGGCCTGCCTGTTTTAGTTCGCCCCAGCTATGTGCTGGGCGGCCGG
>DASPVY010000435.1:0-2649 GCA_035622115.1 Candidatus Acidiferrales bacterium | reverse complement strand
TTTGAAGCCCAATTTCTTCAGGCGGCGCTTGAAAAATTTCGTGTTGGCCCAAAGCTTCTTCACGAGCTTCGCGCCCGTATCCGAATCCAGCAATTCGAAGGCCGCTTGGCACGATGCCACGACGGATGGCGGATGCGACGTCGAGAAAATAAATGGCCGCGCGCGATGGTAAAGATAATCAATCAGCTCGCGCGAACCGCAAACGTAGCCGCCGAGAACGCCGATCGCTTTGCTGAGCGTGCCTACCTGAATATCTACGCGCCCATGACAATTCAGATGATCGACTGTCCCTCGTCCATTGCGGCCCAGGACGCCGGATGAATGCGCATCATCCACCATGGTCATGCAGTTGTATTTTTCCGCCAGAGCGCAGAGCGCCGGCAGATCGGCGATGTCGCCGTCCATCGAGAACACGCCGTCCGTGACTAGCAGTTTCTTTCCGTTCCAGTTCTCGGTTTCCTTCAGCACGCGCTCGCAGTCATTGAGATCCTTGTGCTTGAATACCTTGATGGTGGCGCGCGAAAGCCTGCAGCCGTCGATGATCGAGGCGTGATTCAGCTCGTCTGAAACGATCAGGTCGTCTTTGCCGAGGACGGCGGAAACCGTGCCGGCGTTGGCCGCGAACCCGGATTGGAAGACGACGCATGCCTCCGTATTCTTGAATCGCGCGATCTGCTCTTCAAGATCCATGTGAATCTTCATGGTGCCGGCGATGCTGCGGACCGCGCCGGTGCCCACGCCGTATTTTCGAATCGCGTCAATCGCCGCGCGGCGCATCTTGGGGTGCGTCGTCAAGCCCAGATAGTTGTTGGACGCGAGGTTGATGACTTCCTTGCCGTCCACCACGCAGACCGGCTTCTGCTCTCCCTCCAGAACCCGGAGATGCGTGTAAAGGTGTTTCGATTTCAAATCCTCCAACGCTTCGTGAAGATAATTCATTTGAGGACGCGTCGCGGCGGTCGCCATGATTCCTCCCTAAAAATGCGGCGAATCGAGACTTCATTATAGGTCAACGAGCGCGTCTAACGCGGCGCGCCGTCGGGGTAAAACAGGATCTTTTCTGCCTGGCCTTTTTCGAGCAGTGAGAATGCGTCGGAGAAGCGGTCGAGCGGCAAGCGCTCGTGGAACAGGGGCTCGAGATTGAGACGTCCGGATTTGAGCAAGTCAGTGGTTTGAATCCACGTCTCGAACATCTTCCGGCCATAAATGCCGTGAACCGTCGCGCCCTTGAAGATGATGTCCGCGACGAGATCGAATTGAACCGGCTGGGATGTGATGCCCAGCAGCGAAGCGCGTCCGCCCGGACGCAACATCTGAAATCCCTGATGGATGGCCTTGGCGTTGCCGCTCATTTCCAGCAGCACGTCCACTCCCGCGCCATCCGTGGCGGCGCGGACGTGCTCGACAACGTCTACCGCCGCGGGATCAATCGCTTCATCCGCTCCCATCTTCAATGCCAGTTCGCGCCGGCGCGGATTCGTCTCCGAAGCAAAAATTGTCGACGCGCCGCACGCTCGCGCGACGGCAATGGCCATCAGCCCGATTGGCCCCGTGCCCGTGACGCCGACGGTCAGCCCGCCAATCGGACCTGAAAGGACGGTGTGCACTGCGTTCCCCAGCGGATCGAGAATCGCGGCGTAGTGCTCCGGAATCGAGGGATCGACTTTCCAGATATTTCTTTCCGGAATGCGCACGAATTCGGTGAAGCAGCCATCCTCGTCGATGCCAAGAATTTTTACGTTTTGGCAGAGATGAGCCTGGCCCATGCGGCAGGGCCGGCAGACCCCGTCGGCGACGTGCATCTCAGCGCTGACGAAATCTCCGGGCTTGACCGTAGTCACATCTGCGCCGATTTTTTCCACATGGCCGCAGAATTCGTGCCCAAACGTGAGCGGCGGATGGATTCGCGAGGCCGACCAGCGATCCCAATGGTAGATGTGAAGATCGGTGCCGCAAATGGACGCAGCGCGAACGCGGACCAGCACGTCATTCGCGCCGATCTCAGGAACCGGCACGGTTTCGACTCGCGCACCCGGCGCGGGGGTTGGCTTACGCAGAGCTTTCATCGTGGTTGAGGCCATTGGGAAAAGCGGCGGCGTGGGCCTTGCCGCCGAACAGTGATGCTAGCACATGGAGCGGCACGGGAAAAACTTAGCTCGGCTGCGCGCGCCCACTTCCGCTACAATCTCCGCCGCACGCAAGCCCTCGCGAGCCGCGAATCACCGGAGGAGCCCGTTTGAGCTTCAGCCAGCGCTTGATGGAAATCCGGGATGGATTCGCGCCCTCTTTCTGGGTCGCCAATTTCACCGAAATCTTCGAACGCATCGCGTATTACTCGACGACCGCTGTTCTCGCCGTCTACCTGAGCGAACAGCTGCACTTCTCAAACGAGTTGACCGGCGGGCTCGTCGGAACGTTTGGTTTGGTCGTCTGGTTCTTGCCCGTTCTAGGCGGAACGCTGGCCGATCGCTTCGGATTCCGCCGGACGCTGATGTTCGCCTACCTGGTCATGACCGTTGGCTATTTTCTTCTCGGCTCGCTTTCCGCGCCGTGGATGGAGCCGTTGCGCCAGGCGATGACGGACAAATGGCTCGTCTTGGCGATCCTGATGATTCCGGCGCTCGGACCGGGGGTCGTGAAGCCTTGCGT
>DASPVY010000434.1:0-4107 GCA_035622115.1 Candidatus Acidiferrales bacterium | reverse complement strand
CGTCGCAAGCTGATTCATTAGACCTTCCTGAGTGGCCACTCCCAATGAGAACACGCCGCTCATGTAATTACGCGCGTTGTCCAGCTCCTGCTCTCCCACTGGAAGCGAACGCATGCGATCAAGCTCGTAAAAAATCTCGGTCAGCGTCGCAGCGACGACGTCGTTGCGCACAGCCGCATGCACAGTAAAATATCCGTCCTCCCGCAACGCTCCCAACCCGCTGCGAGGGCTGTACGTGTATCCCTTTTGCTCGCGAATGTTCATCACCAGCCGTGAATTGAACGCGCCTCCGTAGATTGAATTTGCAAGCGTGAGTCGTTGCCAATCGGGGTGCAATCGCGTGATCGCGCGGTTGCCGACAAGAACCTCCGTTTGCACCGTGCCGGGCAAATGCACCAGGTTTACGTGGCGGCCGTGATACGTCGGAGGCGCCGCGCCGGTAATCCTGGCCGGCGCGGGCCCGCTCCAATCGGCGAATATTTTCTCAATCAATGCGGACATCTTTTCAGCGGCAAAGTCTCCGACGACGATGAGGAGCGCGTTCGCCGGCGTGTAATGCCGGTGGTAAAACGCTTCAAGGTCGGCGAGACGCAGCGCCTCGACCTGGGGTTCCTTCGGAGCGAAGATACCGTATGGATGCGCGCCGAAAAGTGCGAGGCGCAGCCGCTCGTTCGCGAGAAAGCCCGGCGTCGAACGATCGATGCGCAACTCCTCGATTCTTTCGCGGCGAAGGCGCTCAAATTCGTCGGGGGGAAAGGATGCGTCGCGCGCGAGATCGTACAGCAGCTCGAGCTCTTCTTTCGCAAATTCTGCCAGGCCGGAAATCGAAATCGCGCTCGTATCGGCGCCGGCGCTCGTGCCCAGATCTGCGCCCATGCCTCGAAGCGTCTCTTCAATCTGCTGGCTCGTCCGGCGTTTCGTTCCGGTCCGAACAACCGCGGCTGTCATCTCAGCCAGTCCAGGGGTATCCTTAGCCGTGACTGCATTTCCGCTGCGAAAGAATAATTCGGCGACGATTTTGGGGAAGGTGTGCGACTCCGCCAGCACGATTTCGAGGCCGTTTGCGAGCTTCCGCGTTGTGCGCTTCGGCCACGCCACGGGCCGTTCAGGCCCGAGAGCCGGCGGATTCGAAAGTCCCGCCGCAGGTCCGGTTGCCGTCAATGAACTCATCGCGAGCCTCCATTGCCCGTGGGTTTGCGAATCAGGATCGACCTCTGCGAGGGAATCAGCATTTTCTGCGCCACCTCCCGTACTTGCACCGGGGTGACGCGGAGGAAGCCATCGAGCACCGTGTTGATACGTTTTGGTTCGTTGTCGAATAGCGTGAAGCATGCCAGCAGATGCATCAGTCCGAACCGCGGTATGGAAGATCCCATTCCCCCTTCAAGCATCGTGAAATAATCTGAACGGAATTTCACTTTAACTTGTTCAAGCTCGTTCTCGTTGGGGCCCTGCTCGCGAACTTCGGCCATGATTTCATCGAACGCCGAAATTGCCTGCTCAGTCGAATATTCCGGCTTGTAGTAGATGCTGGTAACCATCAATGTCGGGCCGTTGTAATCAAAAAGATCGCCCGCCGAGTAGTGGATCCCGCCGGCAACATCGAGAGCGATCTGCCGCTGCAGAACCATGCGACGATAAATTCGGCCCGCGCGGCCTCCATGCAGAATGCGATCCAAAATCCCGGCTGCAAACCATTCCGGCGCGCTGCGCTGCGGCGCTGGATATCCGATCGCCAGCGCCGGTAGTTTTGCGAATTTTTCCGGCGCTTCCCCGCGCCGCTCTTCACGCTGCGGCTGCTCGCTCGCATCCACACGGGGCGGTAACGCGTGCGGCGGAATATCCTCGAAGAAGCGCTTCGCGTGTGCGAACCCCGTCTCGGGTTCGACATCGCCGACGATCAGTAAAACCGCATTATTCGGCGCGTAGTAGGTATGGTAGAAGCTTCTGACGTCTTCGAGCGTGGCAGCGTCCAGATCTTCGAAATCGCCGTAAAAGTTGTGGGCGTTCGGCCAGTTCCGGTATGCGACCGGCGGAAGATCCAGCCACGGAAAACCGCCATAAGGCTTGTTGAGCACGTTAACGCGCACTTCTTCCTTTACTACGTCGCGCTGATTGCGCAGATTCTCATCGTCCACTTTTAGCGCACGCATGCGGTCGGCCTCGAGCCATAGAACGCGCTCGAGCGCATTCGACGGCACCGACTCGTAGTAGTTCGTTACGTCGTATCCCGTCGTTCCGTTCAACACCCCACCCGACGAATTGATGAGCTTGATATGCTCCATCTTGCCCGCGTGCTCAGAGCCCTGAAACATCATGTGCTCGAAAAGATGAGCGAAGCCGCTTCGTCCGCGCGGCTCGAGACGAAATCCGATCTCATAGTAGACTCCGACGGTAGCCACGGGCGCCGAGCGGTCAGGCGAAATTACTACTCGTAGCCCGTTTGCGAGCGTCGTGCTTTCGACGGGAATACTCAAAGGGCTCAACTGGGTTCTCCTCGGACACGCTTCCAAGCATGTGAAATTTTTGACTGGGCCTCAGCCGGATCTGCGCTAAGCATCCTTGCTCCTAATTGGGAGAGTGCCAGATATGACTCCGCGAATTCGGGCGGCATCTGGGCGAGTGCCTCACGATGACGTGCAATCGTCTCGTAGTCGCCGCGGGAGAGCGGACCTGTCCAGGCGAGTCGCGGCCCGAGCCTCTCATAATTGACGAGCATCTGTCGCATCAAGAGCAGGAGCGACCGCACCGCCTGCCGCCGCGTGAATCCGATTTTCATCAAGACCAGCGTCGCCGCCTCGATGAGCGCGAGCGCATGGCCCGCCGCTAGCGACCCGGCCGCGTGATAGGCAGGCTTGTCACGTCCCGCGACGTTCACGGGAGTTCCGCCCAGCGATCGCGAAATGTTGCGAGCCACGCGCAGCGCGCGGCGATCGCCATCAATCGCGAATACCACGCCTTCGAGATCGGGCACCCCGCGGCCGCTGAACGTCTGCATCGGGTGAATCGAGCCGGTTGAGGCCCGAGCGCGTTCGAGTTGCGCCAGCACCGAGCGATCCAGCGCCCCACTCGTGTGTAGCACTACTTTCCCTGACCACTCTTCTTTCCCAAGTTCGGCAAGCTCCGAGGCAACACGCGCAATCGCGTCATCCGGGGTAGCGATCAGCACGACGTCGGCAACTAAAAGCTGTCTCGTCGGCGCGCTGTACGGGGTGCCCGCGCCGATTTTGCGCACGGCCTCACGAGCCGTAGACTTCGAACGAGCTACGACGGCGCCGATTCGCCAGCCCAGCCGATGCAGCCGATGCGCGAGCCCTCGGCCGACCCTCCCGGCTCCGACAATCGCAATCGTGGATGCCAATCCTCACTCCCTTATCGCGCGATTCGAAATGCTAGAATAGCTCGTTTGACGTTTTTCGTGTCCGGAAAACTCACGTGCACATTTTCATGAACGTCTTGCTTGGCATAATAGCGGCACTCTGGACTGTCCAATCGGTGCGCGCATTCACCGGTATGCGCAAGTTGCCTCGGATCGAACGATTCGAGCCACTGCACGCGAAAGATTGCCCAAAGGTATCGATTATCTTCGGCGCGCTTAACGAAGCGGAAAACCTTTCCGAGGCCCTTCGGTCGAAGCTCGCTCTAGATTATCCCAATTACGAGGTCGTGGCCGTGGACGATCGTTCGACGGACGATACCGGAAAAATTCTCGACGAATTCGCCGCGCGAGACTCCCGGCTTCGTGTCATCCACATCGCCGAACTTCCGCCCGGCTGGCTCGGCAAGCCTCACGCGCTCCATTGCGGCTCGAAGATTGCCACCGGTTCATGGCTCGTCTTCACCGATGCTGATGTTTATTTCGCGCCCGATTCACTGAGCCGCATCGTCGCCGTCGGCATTCACGAGAAAATCGATCATCTCGCGCTCATGACCAAGACCATCATGATTGGATTTTGGGAGCACGTCGTGATGACATTTTTCGGCCTCGGCTTTGCTCTCGGTGAAGAGGCTTGGCGAACCAAGGACCCACGCTCCTCCCGGTACATCGGCATCGGTGCGTTTCAACTTATTCGACGCGAAGCTTACGACGCCTTCAACGGCCATCGC
>DASPVY010000433.1:0-4176 GCA_035622115.1 Candidatus Acidiferrales bacterium | reverse complement strand
ATGACACTGGTGATTGACAACCTGGTGAAGAACGGTTGGGTGCGGCGAGAGCGACAGGAAGACGATCGCCGCTTGATTCGCGTTCACTTGACGCCCGCGGGCCGGCGGCAGATCGAGAAAGTGCTGCCGAAGCACGTGGACGCCGTCGTCGCCGCGCTCAGCCCGCTCACCGCCCGAGATCAGGAAGAGCTCCGTAGGATTTGCCGCAAGTTTGGGAAGAGCGGGACGCGACCGTCCCAGATCAAAACTGAAAGAAAGGAAGACACACATGATTCAAATTCGACCAAGTGATGAGCGCGGGCACGCGCAGCATGGCTGGCTCGACAGCCGATTCACCTTCTCTTTTGCCGATTATGACGATCCCGAGCACGTTCAATTTCGATCCCTGCGCGTGATCAATGAAGATCACATCGCGCCCGGCCAAGGCTTCGGAATGCATCCGCATCGCGATACGGAGATCATCACCTACGTTCTCGAAGGCGTGATCGAGCATCGCGACAGCATGGGCAATCACGGCGTGATTCGCCCGGGCGAAATTCAGAAAATGAGCGCGGGAACCGGAGTGATGCACAGCGAGTTCAACCCATCGCCAACGCAGGCGACGCACTTGCTGCAAATCTGGATTATGCCGAATCGGCGGGGCATCAAGCCGAGTTACGAGGAGCATAAGTTTGCGCCGGGCGAGCTGGAGGGACAGTTCGAGCCAGTGGCCGGGCACAATGGAATCGTGACCATCCAGCAGGATGCCGAGTTGCTCGCGGCAAAGCTCAAGGCCGGCGGAAACGCAACGCACAAGCTGGCCAAGGGCCGGCACGCATGGCTGCAGGTTGCGCGCGGCGCCGGAAAGGTCAATGGAGCCGCTGTAAAGGCGGGCGATGGCGTCGCTATCTCGGATGAAAATTCTGTGCGCTTCGAAGCGACTGAGCCAGCCGAAGTCTTGTTATTCGACCTCGCCTGAGTGAGTTTGGATAGGCGCGGGCGGGCGGCCCGGCCGCGAGTGCCAATTTGCGGTAAAACCGAAAAAATCCTGTAACATGCTCGACGGAGCTGAATCCAATTTCGGGAGAATCCTCATGATGAAATGGTTGATGGGAGTCGTTGCAGGGACGTCGCTGCTGGTCGCCGCAAGCTCAGTGAGAGCGCAAGCGCCGGTGTATGCCGACATGATGGACTCAAAAGGCCAGCAGATTGGCGTCGCGCATCTGGAACAGACCAGCGGCGGCGTCAAAATTTCTTTGACGGCATCGCATCTGCCGCCCGGAACGCACGGGTTTCACATTCACGCGGTAGGCAAGTGCGACCAGCCGGACTTTACTTCGGCAGGCGCCCATTTGAATCCCGATAACAAGCAGCACGGATCGAAGAACCCCAAGGGTCCGCACGCCGGTGATTTGGGCAACATCGTAGTCGCCGACGACGGCACGGTGAACGCCACGGTGGTCGATCCGAGCGTGACGCTCGGCGACGGCGCAAATTCCCTTTTTCATCCGGATGGGACATCGCTCGTCATTCACGCCAAGGCTGACGATCTGATGACCGACCCTTCCGGCAATTCGGGGCCGCGCATCGCTTGCGGCGTTATCAAGAAACAGGAAAGAACGGAACACTAAAGCCGCGCGTTTTGCGACGGCGCGATTTGGGCACCACAAATACGCCCAGCAGTTGTTGATGGAGTAAAAATACCCGATGGAAAAACGTGCTCCCACGTCAGTACCAATTCATGAATTGATCGAGCGGCGTTGGAGTCCGCGCTCGTTCGCGAATCGAAGTGTCGAGCCGGAAAAGTTGCGCAAGCTCTTCGAGGCGGCGCGATGGGCGCCATCCTCGTCAAACATCCAGCCATGGCATTTCATCGTGGCGACGAAGGACAACGCTGAAGAGTTTTCTCGCGCTCTCGACTGCCTGCGTTCCGGAAACAAGTCCTGGGTTGCAAACGCACCCGTTCTCGCTTTCAGCGTCGCTCGAAGCATTTGGCCGGACAGTTCGGACGTGAACCGCCACGCGCAGTACGATCTGGGCCAATCCGTCGCGTATCTCACGTTCGAAGCCATGACCGAAGGGCTGTACGTCCATCAAATGGCAGGAATCTTTCCGGACAAAGTGCGAGAGACCTATAGCGTTCCGGAAAACTATGAGCCCATGACGGCGATGGCGATTGGCTACGGAGGAGATGCGGATGCGCTGCCGGAAGACTTAAGGAAGCGCGAAACGGCGCCGCGCACGCGCAAGACGCTCGAGTCGTTCGTATTCGCGGGCCATTGGGATTCGCCCGCGCCATTTCTCAAACCCTAAACCGCGCGGATTCGTTCGTCCACAATTCAGAGGCTCTAGAGCCGCGGCAGGACAATTCCCTGCTGCGCTTGATATTTTCCCTTCTTGTCCTTGTACGAAATCTCGCAAACTTCATCCGACTCGAAAAAGATCACCTGGCACAATCCCTCATTCGCATAGATCTTCGCCGGCAGCGGCGTGGTATTGCTGATCTCGAGCGTCACGAATCCTTCCCACTCGGGCTCGAATGGCGTGACGTTCACAATGATTCCGCATCGCGCGTAGGTCGACTTCCCGACGCAAATCGTCAGCACATTTCTCGGAATCCGGAAATACTCCACCGAGCGGCCGAGCGCGAAGGAGTTCGGCGGAACGATGCATACCGCGCCTTCGAATTCCACAAACGATTTCGCGTCGAAATGTTTCGGATCCACGATGGACGAGTTCACGTTGGTAAAAATTCGAAATTCACTGGCCACGCGCATGTCGTATCCGTAGGACGAAACGCCGTAGCTGACAACGCCGTCGCGCACCTGGCGATCGGCGAACGGCTCAATCATTTTCTGCTCCATGGCCATGCGGCGAATCCACTTATCGGACTTCACACTCATGAACGAATCTCCTCGCTGGGACCTCGATTTAAGGGAAAATGGCAGCGCATCTTAGTACACAGGCTGCGGCTTGACAACCTACAACCCCCTGTCTAGCATAGGTTTGCGGTTGCGCGGGAGGCCGTCGTGATTAAGCTAGACATTGTCAACGCGGTCGTGCAAAAAACCAATATTACGCGGACCAAAGCCGAACAGGCAGTCGAGACCGTTTTTGAGGCCATGAAAAACGCGCTGGGCCGGGGCGAGCGTATTGAACTCCGCCGATTTGGCGTCTTCAATGTGAAGCCGCGTAAGACCGGCATCGGACGCAATCCTCGCACGGGACAACAGGTTAGCATCCCGCCGGGAAAAGCCGTTCGATTCAAACCGGGCAAGGAACTGCAGGCGCTTGAAGACGTTCCACTGAAGAAAACAGGATCCGACTGAGCGCCCACTTCCACCCAGCCCCATCCCCGGAACAACCCAACTCAACCCCATGAGCAGCGGCAATGGAAACGCACGCATCCCCCCGGAGATTTCTCGCGAAACTGCCGCGGTTCGGTTTCCCGCTCCGATCGAGTACGCGCCACCGCGTCCGCGCCATCGGCCGGTTGCGCTCCCGCTGGTGCTTTTTTTTCTGACCGTCCTGTCAACCCTCTCGGTCGGCGCCGAATTTGCCCGCTCCTACGCGCGCGGCGAGGAGCCATTTTCCACCGACGAAAATCCGTTCGTCACCATGGTTCAGCCGTTCATGCATCCCGCGCTACTCGAGCTCGGAATTCCCTTCTCTTTCACGCTGCTCAGCATTCTCCTTGCGCACGAACTTGGCCATTACTTCGCTTGTCGGGCCCACGGCATTGAAGCAACGTACCCGTACTTTATTCCAGCGCCGACACTCTTCGGGACGTTCGGCGCGTTCATTCGAATTCGATCTCCAATTCCGACGCGGCGCGCTCTTTTTGACGTCGGATTGTCCGGGCCGGTTGTCGGATTTGTTTTCGCCGTGCCAGCCTTGATTTTCGCGATCGCCAATTCAAAATTCGTTCCGCTGGCATCGTGGGATCCGAACGCACTGCATTTCGGCAATCCGCCGCTCGTACAGTTGCTCATTGCGTTGCTGCATCCGCACATCAACCCGCAACAACTGCTGCTCCATCCCGTCGGCCGGGCCGCGTGGGTTGGCTTGCTGGTGACTTCCCTCAATCTGCTTCCCGCCTGGCAGCTCGACGGCGGACATATTCTCTACAGCTTGAACAGCACACACCATCGCCGGATTTCTCTTTTCGTCGGGCTCGTCGTGCTTTCGATGGGCTGG
>DASPVY010000432.1:0-2958 GCA_035622115.1 Candidatus Acidiferrales bacterium | reverse complement strand
CATGTCCCGCGACCACCGCACATCGAAGACGTTGTCCACGCCCTGAAGGTAGGCCGCGATGCGATCGAGCCCGTAGGTCAGCTCGACCGACACCGGATCCAGATCGATTCCGCCGCATTGCTGGAAATAAGTAAACTGGGTGATCTCAAGTCCGTCTAGAAGAACTTGCCAGCCGATGCCCCACGCTCCGAGCGTTGGCGATTCCCAGTTGTCCTCTTCGAATCGAATGTCATGCTCCTTCAGATTTATTCCGATCGCGCGCAGACTCGCGAGATACAAATCCTGGACGTCGGCCGGCGCTGGCTTAAGTACCACTTGAAGTTGGGTATGCTTGTAGAGCCGGTTCGGATTCTCGCCGTAGCGGCCATCAGCGGGGCGCCGGCTCGGCTGCGCGTACACCACTCGATAGTGCGCCGGTCCAAGCACCCGCAGAAAAGTTTCCGGATGCATCGTGCCGGCGCCGACCTCGACGTCGTAAGGCTGCTGAAGCACGCAGCCCTTCTCCATCCAATAGCGTTCAAGGGTGAAAAGTAATTCTTGAAATGTGAGGCCGTGCGGGGCCGGCGCGGATTTCTCAAGCGGCTTCTTTGATTTCAAATCTTCTGCTCCCAAAGTTTCCGCGAGGCTAATTTCTTCTCCGCTTGAAACTCGATCCAGTCGAGCAGCGCTGCGGTCAGCTCTCGCAGCGCCAGCGGCGGTAAATCGATATCAAGTAATGCTTCAAGCTTTGCGTTGAGCATCTTTCGTGCGATTGCCAGCGCGTCTTTTGGCAATAGGCGCGACGATGCTGGCCGGCATTTCGAGCACGCTAGCCCGTTCAATGATGCTGCCACGTACGCCGGCTCGTCGCCAATCTCCCGCCCGCAAACCACGCAACTATCGAGCGGCGGCATCCACCCTGCGAGCTTTAGCGTCCACAGGCAAAAGTACGCGAGCGGCACGGCGGCCTTCCCGGACTTTTTGATCGCCCGCGCGGCCAGCAGAAGAAGACGGAACGGCGCATCGAGCGCTTCATGCTCCGGCAAGACAGCTTCTGAGATCTCGCTCAGAAACGCCAGTGCCACTCCGGATTCGTACTCGCGAAAAACGTCAAGAAAAGATTCAATTAATTCCGACTGCGTGATGCGAACCAGATCGCGTGTTTCGCGTTCAAAATACCAGATGCGAACGTGGCTCAACCGTTCGAGCGTCGAGCCGAATCGGCTCTTCGGCCGCCGCGCGCCTTTGGCCACGCCGCGCATGCGCCCTGCGCCGCGACTCAGGAAACTGACGAGCCGGTCGCCTTCGCCCATTGGATAGCTCTGTAAAATGATAGCCTCGGATTCGTGGAGTGGCATCGGCGTGTCGGCCCGCCGACCATCGGCTCGTTCGCGGCGCTCGAGAACTTTGCGCCAGTTGCCTTCTTTCTCGTACGCACGGGCCGCGCGAGCCGCCTTCTGCGAAACAAAATTTTTTATCACAGCCACGGAGACGGCGCAATTGATTATGCACCCGCGCTCGCGCAAAACCTTTCAATTCTCTTTTTCTGCGCTCGCCTCGCAGCGGCAAAATCAGATAGAGTGGGGGTTCAACTGCACCTTGAGTGTCGCGCAAAGAACGATGACTTCACCAGTCGAACGCGTCGATGTCGTCGGCGTCGGCCTTAACGCCACCGACACGATCATTCGCCTGCCGCACTTCCCTACTCTGGATTCCAAGGTTCGGGTTCTTTCCAGCGATATCCGCGCCGGCGGTCAAGTCGCTTCAGCCATGGTGGCATGCCAGCGCTGGGGACTTCGCACTCGCTATGTCGGAAAGGTCGGCGACGATTGGGCCGCCGACTTTCAGCAGCAACAATTCGACGCCGCCGGCGTCGAAAGCCATTTGATTCGCGAGCCGAACTGTGCCAGCCCCGCATCCTACATTCTCGTTGATGCCAAGTGCGGCGAGCGCACCGTGCTCTGGGGCCGCGATCCTCGCGTCGAGTTGCATCCAGATGACCTGCGGCGCGAATGGGTCGTCAACGCTTCAGCGTTGCTCGTCGACGGCCACGACACAGCAGCCGCCGCGCAAGCTGCGCGATGGGCGCGCGAAGCTGGCAATCCCGTTGTCGGCGACTTCGACAATCTCTATGGCGGAGTTGAAGTGTTACTTGAGTATGTGGACCATATCATCACGTCACTCGAATTTCCTGGGCGGCTGATCGGGGTACGCGACCCTATTCAAGCGCTGCCTCGGATTCATGCGAAGTTCAAGTGTCACTTGACGGCCGCGACTCTCGGCCGCAACGGCGTTATAGCTTGGGATGGCGTTCGCTTTATCTACGTTCCGGCGTTTCGCGTGGAGGCGATTGATACCACCGGCGCGGGCGACGTTTTTCACGGCGCATACGTATACGGAATTGTGCGCGGAATGAGTCTTGAAGAGAATCTCGAATTCTCGTGCGCCGCAGCGGGTCTCGCTTGCAATGCGGTTGGGGCGCGCGCCGGGATCGCTGATCTCGAAGCTATTGAACAGTTGATCCGAACCGGCGAGCGCAACGAACCACTTTACCAGCCCGAAGATTTGGATAGGGCGGCAAATGAAGTTAAAGTTGCCGGTTAGAACTGATCTTCGATGATTCCTCTCAAAAATCTGAATCCGCGTCGATCATATCCGGTCGTCACCGTGCTTCTGATCGTTCTAAATTTCATCGTTTTCTTTTTCCAGCTCTCCCTCGACCAGCACGCCGCGCAGCAGTTCATCCTGCACTACGGCGCGGTGCCGCGAACCATGCAACTGGCGCTGCAAGGACAACACGGCCTCACACCGATCGACGCGGTGATTCCGCTGTTCACATCCATGTTCCTTCACGGCGGCTGGCTGCACATTATCGGGAATATGTGGTTTCTCTGGATTTTCGGCGGGGATGTTGAAGATCGCCTCGGCCACGTTTGGTATTTCTTTTTTTACTTGATCTGCGGGCTGGGCTCGGGCGTG
>DASPVY010000431.1:0-5326 GCA_035622115.1 Candidatus Acidiferrales bacterium | reverse complement strand
GATTGCGCCGGTACCGCCGCGGCTAAAACCCCACGAGCGAAATGCGCCGTCAATTTCGCCCATATAGTGGTGGAGCAAAACATAAGCGGTTCCGGGCGAACGCACGCCGAGAAACGTGCCGATGATGCCTGAAGCGGACATGGTGGCCTTCAACACGTCCGTCTCGAACCACTCATCGAGCAAATCGGTCGCGCTCATGGTCATGAGCTGGATCAAGTTGTAGCGATCCTCATTCGAGAGCGAGCGGAAACGCCGGCCAAGGAAAAGAAGTTTTTTCAGATCGCGCGGATCGAGTGATGTGGGATCGGGCGGCACCATGCCCAGGATCGGCTTGACGAAACGGCACATTTGCACCATTTCCTTGCCGAACTCTTCGTAGGCCTCCGCGTCGGTCTTCGAATGGCGCGCGATATCGCGCCGCGTCTTGGCATGATCGTTCACGCGCCAGAGATAATCGCCGCCGGGCATGGGTGTAAACGTGCCGTCGAGAGGAAGAATCTCAAGACCGTGACGCGGCAAATCGAGATCGCGAATAATTTCCGGGCGCAGTAGCGAGACGACGTAGGAAAAAACGGAAAACTTGAAGCCTGGAACAATTTCCTCGGTGACCGCGGCGCCCCCGAGAACGTGCCGCTTTTCGAATACCACCACTTTCCGCCCTGCGCGCGCAAGATACGCCGCGTTTACAAGGCCGTTGTGGCCGCCACCGATGACGATAACGTCGTAGTGATTTGGCACAGGGAAGATTCGATCGCCCGCGAAGCTCACCGGGGCCGTTCGAAGCCGGATCATTCTACAGGCGCGCGCTGCCGCTCTCAAGGAGGAAGCGAGAGGGACTGACTTCGAGTCACGGCGCTCGGGGCGAACAAACAATCGCGCACCTGACTGCAGCCCTCAAAAAAAGCACCCGCCAGGCCAGCGTATCACTTCTAAACCGCCGCCAAACTTGTGTATCGCGAGTTGCGAGGGCAGGCGGCGGGCACTATAATCTGCAGGCTCAAAAACGAGAATTCAGTTTGAAATTGGAACGCAGCGGGCAAAGCCCGCAGCTGCGAAGAGTCGAGGAGACTGCGTGCCGATTGGGACTGCATTTCACGAGAGGACTTTCCGGTTGTGCGAAAGCCTGAACTATCGCGAATGGTCCGGCTATTATGCGGTGGGCGTGTATGAAATGCACCACGAGCACGAGTACAACGCCATCCGCAACTCGGCCGCGCTGATAGACGTCACTCCACTCTTCAAATATTTCATTTCCGGTAAGGACGCGACGAAATTCGTGAACCGCGTGATCACGCGCGACATCAACAAGGTCGCCGTTGGGCAAGTAATTTACTGCTGCTGGTGCGACGAAGATGGCAAGGTCATTGACGATGGAACAATTTCAAGACTAACGGAAGACACGTATCGGTGGACCGCAGCCGACCCGAGCATGCGCTGGTTCCGGCAAAACGCGCTGGGACTGGATGTTGAAATCGAGGACATTTCGGACCGCGTCGCGGCGCTGGCGCTACAGGGGCCGACATCAGGGCGATTGCTCCAACACTGCGCCGATGCGGACATCACCAACCTGAAATATTTTCGATTGACTCATGGGCAAATCGCCGGAGTCAAGGTGGACATCTCGCGGACTGGCTACACCGGCGATCTCGGCTACGAAATTTGGATTCCGTGGGAGCAGGCCGCCCAAGTGTGGGATGCGCTGATGGAAGCGGGAGGTCAGTTTGACATTCACCCAGCCGGAATGCTGGCGCTCGACGTGGCGCGGATTGAAGCAGGGCTGATTCTGATCGAAGTGGATTACTTCAGCAGCAAAAAAGCGCTGATCGAGGCTCAGAAATATTCGCCGTACGAAATCGGGCTGGGGCGGCTGGTGGATTTGAAGAAAGAACACTTCATCGGGCGTTCGGCGCTCGCCAAGGAAAACGAGCGCGGGCCGAAGCGATTGTTAACGGGAATCGACATCAACTGGGACGACGTGGAGCGGCAATTTGAGGCGGTGGGACTGGCGCCGCAAGTCCCGTCAGCGGCGTCACGCACAGCCGTGCCGGTGTTCCGCGGCGGAATGCAAGTGGGGAAAGCGACGTCCACGACCTGGTCGCCGACGCTGAAGAAGATGATCGGGCTCGCGAGCGTCAGCCGGGAGCACGCTGCGCCGGGCACCGAATTGCAAATGGAATTGACAGTGGAGGCGGTGCGGCAGAAAGTTCGTGCAACGGCGCGCGAATTGCCATTCTTCAATCCTCCGAGAAAGACCGCAACTCCAATCAAATAGCGCGTCGCAGGGGCGCGAGCGCAAAGGAAGGAAAAGTGACTGACGAAGAACCGAGGCCCTGCCGCGCGCCCCGAGCGCTGTCCGCGGCGCGCAATTTTCAAATTCTCAGGATAGTTCTTCTGATGGTTTCCAGCCTCGCGTCGAGTTCAGCCGCAACACTCGCACAAGGACCGGCCACGCCGGAGAAATGCCCTCCGGCGACGCGCAAGGACGACGTAGTGGATGTCATCCATGGAGTGTCCGTGGCTGATCCGTATCGCTGGCTCGAGGCCCAGAAAAGCCCCGAGACCCGCGCTTGGATAGACGCCGAGGACAAATGCACGGCCGCGGTGCTCGACGCCGTGCCGGACCGGACCGAAATTCAGGCGCGCCTCACGGAGTTGATGAAGGTGGATTCGATCGGATTGCCGCGCGAACGGAACGGCGTCTATTTTTTCGAGAAACGGCGAACCGATCAGGAGTTGTCGGTCATTTACAAGCGTGTGGGGCTGAATGGCAAAGAGCAGGTTCTGATCGATCCGCATCCGCTGAGCCCCGACCATTCGACCAGCGTTGGGCTCATGGACGTGTCGCACGACGCGTCAATCGCGGCATATAACGTCCGGATGGGCGGCCAGGATGAAATTTCCGTACATTTTCTAGACACGAACACGCTCAAACCGTTGCCGGATGAATTGCCGAACGCGCGCTATTTCAGCGCGTCTCTGGAACCGGACGCTCGCGGAGCCTACTACACGACGATGACAGCGGCGGGGCCGCGCGTTTTTCATCACGTGATGGGGAGCAACTCGAGCACGGACGAGGAAATTTTCGGCAAAGGTTTCGGGCCGGACAAGATCATCTTTTGCAAACTCTCGGAAGACGGCCGCTATCTGAGAATTCTTGTGCTGTACGGCTCGGGAATTTCGCGCTCGGACCTATATGTGAAGGATACGCAAAGCCGCGAGCCGGCGATACCGATCGTGAACGACACCGAAGCCGTTTTCTACGGCGACGTCGAAGGTGGCAATCTATACATCCGGACGAACTGGAAGGCGCCGCACTGGCGCATCCTGGCGGCGAATCTCAAGAATCCGGGGACCAAAGACAGTTGGACCGAAATTATTCACGAGTCAGACGCAACGATTCAAAATTTCAACCTGTACGGCGGCAAAATTCTTGCCCAATACGTACGCAACGCCACGGTTCAGCTGAAGATTTTCGAGACGAACGGCAAGCTCGCGGCGGAAGTGCCGCTACCGTCGAATGGCGCGGTGAATGGGATATCCGGCGCGTGGGATAGCCACAGGGTTTTTGTAAACTTCGAATCCTTCAACACTCCCCCAACGATCCTCGGGTACGACGTGTCGACGCGAAAGATCGACACCTGGGCGAAGCCTGGGGTGCCGATCCATCCCGATGACTATGCAATCGAGCAAGTCTGGTATGAATCGAAGGACAAGACGCGCGTGCCTATGTTTCTGTTCTACAAGAAGGGGCTGGTGCGCGATGGACAACGGCCGGTCTTGTTGATGGGCTACGGAGGTTTCGATGTCAACAGCACTCCTGAATATCGGGCGTTCGGAGTGGCCGTGGCAGATCATGGCGGGATCTTCGCGCTGGCAAACCTGCGCGGCGGCGGAGAGTTTGGTGAGGCCTGGCACAAAGCCGGGATGATGGAACACAAGCAAAATGTGTTCGATGATTTTATCGCGGCCGGAGAGTGGCTGATCTCGAACAGATACACAACTTCGTCGAAGCTGGGGATTGCCGGAGGAAGCAATGGCGGGCTTCTAGTCGGGGCGGTGGAGACGCAAAGGCCAGACTTGTTCGGCGCGGTAGTGTGTCTGTATCCCCTGCTCGACATGGTG
The DNA here is from genome assembly GCA_035622115.1 of Candidatus Acidiferrales bacterium. Lineage (GTDB taxonomy): Bacteria > Acidobacteriota > Terriglobia > Acidiferrales > UBA7541 > Palsa-147. The sequence continues at coordinate 1,204 of DASPVY010000431.1, read as the reverse complement.
CGCTATCAGAAATTTCCGCCAGCGCAATGGTGGGTGCCCGAGTATGGATCGTCGGACGACGCCACGCAATTCAAATATCTTCTCGCGTACTCGCCGCTTCAAAATGTGAAGGACGGAACGAAGTATCCGGCCACGCTCTTCATCACGGGCGATAGCGACACCCGCGTGAATCCGCTACATGCGAGGAAAATGGCGGCGCGGATGCAAGCCGCGAACGCGTCCGACCATCCGATTTTGCTGCTTTACGACACGAAATCGGGGCATTCGGGAGGGCGGCCTTTGAACAAGGAAATCGAGGAATATACAAACGTTGTCAGTTTTTTATTCTCACAGCTTGGCGTAAATGGGAAGTGACTCGAATGAGCAAATTCGCCGTCTAACCGAGCGGCAATCTAAAGAGGCATTTGAGGGGGCACGATGATTCGTCTAATTTCGATGCGTGCGTGTGTGGTGGCACTTTGCGGGTTGGTTTTTGGCTTGACGCCGGCCGCTCGAGCACAATCGCCGCTGGGCACGATTCAACTTTCGGTGGATACGACGCAGGGGCCGCAAAAGATTTTGCACGCGAAGGAAACAATCCCTGTCCGGCCAGGCGCGCTGACACTCTACTATCCGGAATGGATTCCCGGCGAGCACGCGCCCGACGGCCCAATCGCCAATCTGGCGGGCCTGATTTTCAGCGTGGGCGGCAAAGTGATTCCGTGGCGGCGCGATCTGGTGGACATGTTCGCGTTCCATCTCGATATCCCAGCGGGCGCAACTTCGCTCGACGTTCAGCTCGATTTTCTGCTCTCCGCTCCGGCGACGGGATTTTCGGCCGGAGCCTCAGCCACGTCACAACTCGATCTCCTTAGCTGGAATCAGGTGCTGCTCTATCCCAAGGGCTACGCTGCGAATGAAATCACGTTCGAGCCAAGCCTGCGTTTGCCCGAGGGCTGGAAATTTGGGACTTCCCTGCCCGTTGCGAGCCAGAACGGCGGCGAAATTCAGTTTTCTGCCGTGCAGCTCAACATGCTGGTGGACTCGCCGGTGATTTCCGGCCACTTTTTGCGGGTGATCGACTTGTCGCCGGGACAAACCCCGCCGCACGAAATCGACATTGCAGGCGACAGCGAAGCGGCAGTGGCGATGCCGCCGGAATATCAGCTCCACTTACGGAATCTGGTGACCGAAGCGGGCGCGCTCTTCGGCTCGCGGCACTACC
>DASPVY010000430.1:0-3148 GCA_035622115.1 Candidatus Acidiferrales bacterium | reverse complement strand
AACCGGATGTTGCGAGATATCGTCGCGGCCACCAAGCCCGCGTGGTGCCGCGTGACGGGAGAGTTCACCCCGCGTGGCGGATTGACAACGACGGTCGAAGCGAATTGGCCGAAGTCGCGGCGTCCGCGATAGACTTGTCTTCGGTGCTCGGCGATAATTCCGCCGAGCGTTGCCGTGCCGCGCAAATGCGCGCGAACCACGTCTTAGGAGGGGGAGATGAGCACGCCGTCACAATTTTCCGGATCGGGAGAGCCGCCGCAGATGGAGCCCGCCGCGCTGCCGCGCTGGGTCTCGATTCTATTCGGTGTAGCGTTTGTGCTGATGGCATATCTTCTCTATGCGAGCGTCTCTGCGCGCCAAGCCATGCAGAAGGATATGGACGACTCGAGCAAGAAGTTCGAGACCCTCGCCGCAGCACTCGATAAGTCCAACTCGCAGCTTACAGATCTAAAGGGCGAGATGGACGTTACAACACAGAAGCTCGGCATCACCCAGGATGAATTGGCGCACGCGCGGTCACTTGCGCAACAACTTCGAAAGGAACAGAAAGAGAGCAGCGAACGTCTCACGACTCAAATCGGTCAGGTGCAAACGGATACGGCGACAAAATTCGGCGAAGTGTCGACGGAACTCAACGGAACAAAGAACGACGTCGCATCCACTAAAGCAGATCTCGCGGCGACCCAGGCCAAACTCCAATCGACGGTCGGCGACCTGGGAGTGCAGAGCGGCTTGATCGCGCGGAACCATGAGGAAGTTGAAGAACTCAAACGGCTCGGCGAGCGCAATATCTACGAGTTCAAAGTGCAGAAGACGAACAAGATGCAGCACGTCGGCCCGATCCAGGTGGCCCTGCGCAAAGTGGACGCCAAGCACTTCAAATACACCATGAATGTCCTGGCCGACGACAAGACAATCGAGAAAAAGGATAAGACCGCCGGTGAGCCGGTACAATTTTACGTTCACGGCTCGCGTGCGCCATATGAGATCGTCGTGTTCGACGTGAACAAAGATCAGATCAGCGGCTACCTGAGCACGCCGAAAGACGCATCGGCAGCCGCGCCGAGCACGCCGGCCGCAAGCACGCCGCCGGGATTCTGAGGAGTAGGACGAATCTCGAGCGACGGCGATAAATTGCGCGCGGCCTTGTTTGTGTGCGGTTTGTTTCTGCTGGGATTCGCGCTGCCCGCTCTTCCCCTCCAGCAGGAAGCTCCAGCTTCACCTCCTCCGCGGCCGGTCCAAGAACCGCTGAAATCGCGCTCGGAGTTGCTGGTGGTTCAGGCGAGCGTCGAGGACCCGGCGGGCAATTTTCGCGGCGACCTGACGCAGCCACAATTCCGCGTCTTGGATGACGGCGCCGAACAGAAAATCGCGATATTCGATTCGATCGAATCGCCCGCACACATCGCCGTATTAATCGAGACGAGCCCAGCCCTTTATCTGATTCAGAGCCAGCACCTTGCTGCGGCCTATGCGCTTCTCGACGGACTGGCGCCTGACGATCAAATTGCTCTGGCCACGTACGATCAATCCGCGCGTCTCGTCCTGGACTTCACTTCTGATCGTCCCGCGATTACTCGCGCCCTCGATAACCTGCAATATTTCCTCGGCATGGGCGACCTCAATTTCTACGACGCTGTCAATTCCACTGTTGCATGGCTGCCCGCCGGGATTGAGAAGAAGGCTGTCGTTCTGCTCTCAACCGGGCTCGACACGTCGACGCAGGAGCGTTGGAATGAATTGCAGCGCCGGCTTGAATCAAGCGATGCCACGGTTTTCACCGTCGGTCTGGGCGGCTCCGTTCGCAATTACAAGCCGAAGAAGTCTGCGCAAAACCATCAGCCCACGTTCGAGCGCGCGAATCAGGCGCTACGCGAGATTGCCCGAATCACAGGCGGAAGATCCTACTTCCCGTCATTGCCGGATGATTTCGTCAGCGCCTACCGCGAAATCTCCGCCCAATTGCGGCATCAATATTTGCTCGCGTATCCTCTTCCCGCGCACGATGGGCGAATGCATTCGATTGAAGTCCGAATTCTGAGTGATCGAGGAAAGGTCCTCGGTGCCACCGGCCCGGTCAGCGGCCTTCGCGTTTTCGCGCGTCAATCGTATCTTGCTCCCGCAAACTGACGCGAGATTCGGTACAATCCCGCTGCATCGGGCGAGCAACACGGCATCGCGAGGCGGCAACCAATCACCATCGGGAGACCTGAATGAAAGAGGTATCAAGGACGATCGGGAGGACGCGCGCGGCAAAGTGGGCCGCAGCAGGCTTAGCCGCGGCCGCGCTATGGTTCGGCGCGGCGGCGCAGGGAAATCCGCAGAAGCAGACGTCGGCAGGGGATGATATCGAGCTGCGATTCGCGCATGCCGGCAACGTTGCGCAAGCGCCGATGGAAGTCCTGGAAAATTGGCTCTTCGTTCCGGTGCGGGTGAATGAGTCGAAGCCGGTCATGTTTGAGCTCGCCACGTGCGAACCGCGGACAATCATCGATCCCGCGCCATGGCTGCCGGCGGACGCCAACCCTCAAGCGCCAGTCACATTCAAGGACACGCTTCTGACTCTGCCGGATTTGGACTTGCTTGTGCCCCACGTCGATCCGAAATCCCTCGCCGGCATTTCCTCGATCGTAGGGCGGCCGATCGGGGGAGTGCTTTCCGCCGATGTGCTAAGCAAGTTCGTCGTCGAAATCGAATACGATCGCTCTTCAATTCATTTTGACGATCCGAAGGCGTATCAATACTCTGGCAAAGGCGTCACACTGCCGCTTTTTGTCCGTGAAGGGATACCCCACATTAAGGCGAAGCTGAAGCTGCCCGGCCACAGGGCCATCGATGAGGAATTCGAGATTCGCACTGAATACAACGACGCAATCGCGGTTTCCCGGGCGACCGCCGCGGCGCACAAAATAAAGATGAGCAAGATCAAGGGCTTCGCTTATCCCAATCTCGATGGCGGCCGCACGCCCAACACACGCGCGGAAATGCTTTTCATCGGACCTTTCGCAATCGCCACGCCGCCAGTCGAGTTTCCCGAACCCACCGGCACAGAAGCGCTCCCACGCGGCGCAGCCATTGGAAACCTGATCTGGAAAAAATTTCGCGTGATTCTCGATCTGCCGCACCAGCGGATGATCATCGAGACGAA
>DASPVY010000429.1:0-3390 GCA_035622115.1 Candidatus Acidiferrales bacterium | reverse complement strand
ACGAAATACGAATTGATGCCGTCCATGCTGGGCTGATCGAACGCGGCGATCGCTTCGTCCATGCGCGCCAGCATTTCCTCGCCGCCGATCAACAATTCCCGGTGGTCGGTTCCGAATCGCCGGGCCGTGCGGCGGGCGATTTCGGCTTCGCTGAATTCGCGTTCGGGGAAAATCAAAGTGAACGTGTGCAAACCCGCTCGATGCCGGCTGGCCAGCGCCGTAAGCGCGGTCGAATCGATGCCGCTGCTGAGGAACACGCCGATGGGGACGTCGGCGATCAAATGTTTTTCGACGGAGTCTTCGAGCAAAGCGCGAAGGCGCTGCGGTGGGCTGCATTCGGCAGGACTCGCATCCCGGTTCGGCGGCGTCCGCCTGGCGCGCACGTCGTGGAGCGACCAATAGGGTGTCGCTACGACCGTTGCATCTGGGCATTTGGCGTCGATCGTCAGGGAATGGCCCGGCGGGAGCGATTGCACGCCTTCCACCAGCGTCATCGGCTCGCCGACAGAGCCAAAGAGAACGTAGCTCGCAACGGCCGCTGGAGAAATCGTGCGGTTGACAAGCCCCGAGGCAAGAATCGCACGGACCTCCGAGGCAAAAATAAATTTGCCCGCAGGCGTCGCGAAATACAGCGGCTTGATCCCCAAGCGATCGCGGGCGAGAAACAGGCGCGCGATTTCACCTTCGCGGCCCGATGGCATTTCGGCTATCGCGAACGCAAACATGCCGCGCAGCCGGGAAACGCAGTCCGCGCCCCAGGTTTCGTAGGCATGCACGATTGTTTCGGTGTCGGAATTGGTTCGGAATTGATGGCCGAGCGAGATGAGTTCGGCGCGAAGTTCGCGGAAATTGTAAATCTCGCCGTTGTAGACGATTGCCAGGGTCGCGCTTTCGTTCCAGACCGGCTGACTTCCGCCGGGCAAATCGATGATGCTGAGGCGGCGCATGCCGAGCGCCGCGCGAGGCGCAGTGCGTGGAGCCGCGAGAATGCCTTGGTCATCCGGGCCGCGATGAATCATCGCCGCGTTCATCGCGCGCACGATGCGCTCCGCATCCCGCGAATTATCGAAGCCGATTACCCCGCAGATTCCACACATCGGATGAGCTTACAACGTCGAAGCGCATTGTAGAACAGCGTCGCTGAATCTCCGGGAAGCGAGCCGATATCGCCTTTCACAATTCAGCGAGGGCCTGGTGTACAAGATGGATCGAGATGGAACCTTCGCCGACTGCCGACGCCACGCGTTTCACATTCCCGGAGCGGACGTCACCCACCGCAAACACGCCCGGGAGGCTGGTTTCGAGCATTTGCGGGGGCCGAGACAGCGGCCAGCGCGGGGTGCCAGTGGCTGAATCCAAATCCCGCCCGGTGAGAATGAACCCTTTGTTGTCGAGCGTCAGGCAGCCATTCAGCCATTCGGTTCTCGGCGACGCTCCCGCCATTATGAACACGTGGCGAATGTCGTGAGTGGAAGTTTCGCCGGTGGCTTTGTTGTGGCAGGTGACGCGTTCCAGATGCGTGTCGCCTTCGAGGCCCACGATTTCCGTATGGTAGTGCAGTTCGATTGCGGGGTTCTCTTCGATGCGCCGGATCAAATAGCGCGACATTGTGTCTGACAACTCACCGGATCGCACCAGCATACGCATCTTCCCCACAGTTTCCGACAAGAAAACCGCCGCTTGTCCGGCAGAATTTCCTCCGCCAACCACGATGACGTCTTCGTGCCCGCAGAGCTGAGCCTCCATGAACGTCGCGCCGTAATAGACGCCCTGGCCTTCGAAATGTTCGAGGTTGGGGATTTGCGGCTTGTTGTATTGCGCTCCGGTGGCGATCACCACCGCCCGTGTCGCGATCGTATTGCCGTTGTCGAGCACAACTTTGTACGGGTGATTATCACAATCCAGGCGCGAGACGCCGTGTGCCACCATGATCTGGGCTCCAAATTTTTCCGTTTGAGCGATCGCGCGCGCCGCCAATTCCTGGCCGGAGAGCCCCATGGGAAATCCCAAATAATTCTCGATCTTGGAGCTTGATCCCGCCTGGCCGCCGGGACTGTTGGCTTCAATCACCAGCACGTTCAGTCCTTCCGAAGCGCCGTAAACGGCCGCCGCAAGGCCTGATGGTCCGGCGCCGACGACGATCAAATCGCGGATCTCGGACTGATCGATCTCGGCGTTGAGTCCGAGGCGATCGGCCAATTCTGGAATTGTGGGATTTTTCAAAACTCCATGGATGCGGCAAACGATCACGGGAATATCGGTGGGCGTCACTTCGAAGAGGTCGAGCAACTCCTCCGAGTTCTTGTCCGTGTCGAGATCGACATAGCTGACAGGATATTGATTGCGCGAGAGAAATTCGCGCAGGCGCAGCGTATTGGCCGAGTGTCGCGAGCCCATGAGGATGATGTTGCCGAGACCCAAGTGGATCAGGTCGAGCCGGCGCAGAATAAATGCCCTCATGAAGGCATCGCTCAGCTCGGAGTCCCTGGCCACCAGCGACCGCAAACCATCTCCGCTGAGTTCCAGAAATTCACCCGGCTGGGTCACGCGGCCGCGCACTAGACTCCGCCGGCCGGAGATCATGGTCATCTCCCCGGTAAATTCTCCGGGGCCGTGCTTGGCCACGGGCAGCTCGCCGCGCCGATCCGGCTGCACGATCTCCATCGCTCCGGAAAGCAGGACGAAGAACGGAACGTTGGTGTCGCCGACATCGAACAGAATTTCGTCTTTCTTGACTTGCCGGAGCTTGCTGGCGGCGCGAACGCGATTGATTTGGGCGTCGGTGAGGACTGGAAATTCCTGCGTTTTAGGGTCTAGTGCGCTGGGTATTGGAGCAGAAGACATGCTGTCCCCCGGATGCGGGAAGTTACAGACATTAGAGCACGAACGCGGCCGTTCGGCTTCACGAATAAAGGCGAGCCGGCTGACCTCCCGCCTCGACAACGGTGGACCGTCCAGGCGCGCCGATTCTCAAGCCATTACGAACACAACTTTACCACCCTTGCCGCTGGCGACGCGGCTGTACGCCTGCTGGGCCTGAGCCAACGGATATTTCGCCTGAATCACAGGCGGCTTGAGCTTTCCAGACTCGAAGAAGGGAGTCAGTTCTCGCAGAATTCCGGCGCACATCGTGGCGTCGAGTTTCTGCGTATCCAAGCCCGTCAGCGTGAACTGATTTCGATAGAGCGTCAAAAGATCCAGCATGAATTCGCGCCCGCCGGCAGCGGAGATCACGACTTGGCGCCCTCCTATACCGAGCGCCTCAAGAATATCTCCGAAGATGCTGCCGCCCACAACATTCAGGGCGAGATCGGCGCCCTTGCCGTTTGTGACTTGGCGCACGACGCGATTCAAGTCGCCTTGATCCGACTGCGCAACCGCTTGAACCTG
>DASPVY010000428.1:0-3642 GCA_035622115.1 Candidatus Acidiferrales bacterium | reverse complement strand
GACTCAGATGCGTGCTCGATGTACTTCTGCAGTTGAGGCGAACTCAGCGATTGCGTGGGCGCGGATGGATCCACGCTGGTTGAAGGCGCGAGCCCAGTTCGCGCGTTCTCCAGGTCCGCACGAAACTCGGAGCAACTCTGATAGCGATGAGCGGGGTCCTTGGAGAGCGCGCGATACACAATCTGCTGAAGGGGAAGCGAGATCCCTCTCAACGTCGGTGGCGGCTCGCCCAAAATCGCGACGATGATCGAGGGAACGTTTTCGCGCCGGAACGGATTCTGGCCGCTGAGCATCTCGGACAAGATGACTCCGAGCGCCCAAATATCCGTTCGATGGTCAAAAGGCTTGCCGAGCGTCTGCTCGGGTGACATGTAGCCGACGGTGCCGGCCGTGCTGGCGGTCTGCGTCATGCTGGCCGACGTGACGACTCGGGCCAGCCCAAAATCCACAATCTTGACCAGGCCCTGATTGGTGATCAGGACGTTCGAAGGTTTCACGTCGCGGTGGACGATGTGCCGCGCATGAGCGGCCTCGAGTCCTTGGGCGATTTGGATCGCCAAATCCACCGCTTCACGAGCAGGAATTGGGCCGCGATGAATTCTTTGAAAGAGCGATTCGCCTTCATAAAACGCCATCACGATGAAAGAGCGGCCGTCGCTCGTTTCTTCCACACCGTGAATGACGCCGATATTGGGATGGTCGAGCGAGGAGGCGGTGCGTGCTTCCTTCAGGAAGTGTTCTTTCTCTTTGTCGCTGATGTTGAGTTCGTGTGGCAGGAACTTGAGGGCGACGCTGCGTTCGAGCTTGATGTCCAGCGCCTTATAGACCACACCCATCCCGCCGACGCCGGCCAATGCCACTATTTGATAATTGCCGACTCGGTCTCCGGCTGAAAGATTGTGGGTCGTATCAGGCATGGAATAGCCCGGAATTCAAATGCAGGCGTGGAACAACCTCCTCGCCGCACCGAAAGCGGCCGCAGCCTCGCGCGGCAATCATAAGCCCCGCTTCAAAGAGGCGCAACAAGCCGTACGCATCTCGACACTACGCAAAAATGGGGGTTTTGTGTTTCAGGCTAGAACTGAACGTCTTTGATATGCGTCGCGAAAAACCAGCGGTTGCCAAAGGGATCCGTCACGCCCGCGCTGCGATCTCCGTAAACTTCGTCGCGCGGTTCGCGAAGCGTCTTCGCCCCGGCTGAAATCGCGCGCTCGTAGGCCGCATCGGTGTCCGCCAGATAATAGTGAATCGTCATCGGCAGCGGCTGGTACGGCCCGTGTGCTTCGCTCAACTCGATGATTGAGTTTCCCAACCGAAGCTTGGCGTGCATGACTTTGCCATCCGGTCTATCGAAACGCTGAACAACCTCCGAGCCGCAGCCCTTCTCCATGAACTCAATCAGCTTCTCCGCGCCGATAGGATGCAGGCAGATGATGAGGTTCGATCCGTCAGTTGGCGCGACGCCGCCTCCGAGCCGCTTGGCAAGGTACCACCGGTTCCCGAACGGATCCTCGACGCTCGCAGACCGCTCGCCATAGCTTTGGTCCGCGGGCGCCGTTATAGACTTCGCTCCGGCATTGAGCGCACGCGTGTACGTTGCGTCCACGTCGTCGACGTAGAAATGAAGGGCGCCCGGCGCCGGCGGAACTTCAGCATTCGAATCCGCAAATTCGAGCATCGCGCCGCCTACACGAGCCTCGGCGTGCATGATTTTTCCTTCCGTGGCCGGCACGCGCAATAATTCTTCGGCTCCAAACACCTTCTTCAGGAACTCCCCGAATCCACTGGCTCCCGGCACAATGAGATACGGAGTAATGCTGCGAAATCCCTTCCGGATCGGCCCCACACTCGCGCTCGAGTCGGCCGCGGGCTTCGGATTCGATGACATGGCCTGCGCTCCTTCTAAGTTTTCTTGGGGAAGGGAATCGGCGGCGACGGCGGCTTGCGGTTCGGGCCGAGCTGTCGAACTCGCGCGCGCGCTTTTTCGGCCCACGTTCCGTGCGGGTCGAATTTCAAATACAGGCTCCAATGCTCCCGCGCGCGCGTTTCATCGCCTTTCTTTTCGTAGGCCAGCGCGAGGTTGAAATGCGCGTCCGCATGAGCGGGCATGGCGCGCACGGCGCGGCGCAGATTGTCGATCGCTTCGTCAATGTTTCCCGATTCCTCGAGTACGCACCCGAGGTTATACCGGCAAATTGCATTCGAGGAGTCGAGCGCAAGCGCCGCCAGAAATGACCTTTGCGCTTCTTCCAGTTGCCGCGTGTGATATTGCGACACGCCGAGATTGATGTAGGCCTCCACCCAGTCGGGTGCGAGATCGATAACCCGCTGATACGCAAAAATCGCGTCCTGGATGCTGTCGGGCCGTCCCTCCGCCGCCGCAGCAATCTCGAACCATTCTTCCGCGGTGCGGGATTCCAGCTGATGCAGCTTCTGCGCCACCGCGCGGCGCTGTATCGGCAGCACCCACTGTCTCGCTATGGGGTCGAATGGCGGCGAATTCGTTCCCGGCGGCACAACTGCGACGCTCCGGCCGTACTCGACGATTTGGAGGTTTTCCACGCGCAGCCAGGGTTGGCCGAGCTGGCGCGCCATCGCCGTAACCGCGCGGCGCAGCCGACTCGCGGGCACGCGCGAATCGGTCAATTGCTTGATGACGCGGAGAGCTGCCAGATCGCCAAAGTCATAGAATCGTTCGCCCCATCGGATGCGCGGACGAACCAGCCGCAATCGCTCCCAATAGCGGAGCCGGCGGTCGTCCACGCCCACGATTCGCCGCGCCTCTCCTCGCGTAAAGCGTTCGGTCAAATTTTCCTCGGTGAAGTTCCGTGACTGCAGCAGGCCCGCCCAGAAGATTATCTCTCGTCTGTCAACTATTCGCAGAATTCGCCGCGCCCGCGGCAAATCGCCCCACCTTCATTCCGATCGCCAAGCGATGGCCCGGCGGCTCGCGGATCCGGCATTACACGAAAGGCAACACCGCGTCGTGCATCCGCGCTGCCATGCTAGCCTCGACAAGAGGGATTTGTTCTAGGCATTATGCTCGCCAGCTTCGCGGAGAAGACCCATTTCGGCCGGCAAGTCGCGATCGCGCGGATCGCGTGCGTATTCATCGCGCTGACGAGCATGGCGCAGGCGCGGCACGCCATCGAGCCTGACCAGTGGCTTCTCATCGGGTACTTTCTGGCTGCGCTCATTGTCGCCGCCATCAGCCGGTTGCATCCCGAGTCCGGCCTCCAATTGCCGGTGTGGATGGACGTGGCGCTACTGGCCGTGTTTCTTATTTTGTCCTCTTCTTTCGTGGCCATCCTCTTTGTGTCGTCCTTTGCAGCCTTCGCCGTCGCTACCTATGCGACGCCGCGAATCGCCAACGCCTTCGTCGGAATCGCCGTCACTGCCGCGACGTTGCGCTTGGCAATTCACTACCGGGGGAGCGACACCTCGGTCATTGACCTGGTTCTCCTTTGCCTGGCGTTGACTGCCGGTTGCGTCGGTGCCGCTTGGGTGGCCTCGCGCGAGAAAGTAGAAGACCAGCGCCGGACGGTTTTGGAGAAGATCACCGGACAATTTCAATTTGGTCGCGGGCTCTCGGAATCAGTGCGTCTGGCGCTCGCCGAACTCGCCCTCGCTTTTGATTGCGAG
>DASPVY010000427.1:0-2861 GCA_035622115.1 Candidatus Acidiferrales bacterium | reverse complement strand
AATCGCAATCCTTGAGACGGATGATTCTTCGCGCGCAGCGCTCATTGAGCTACTGCAATCTGCGGGCTACCAGGCCGAAGCACTGCCACCGAACGCGGATGGAGCCCGGCAAGCGCGCGAGTCCGGCGCATCGCTTATCTTGCTCGATCAAAATCTGGCGTGTGTGGATTGCCGCGAACTGCTCGCAGAATGGAAAGGAGCGGCGTCCACACACTCCATTCCTGTGATTTTGATCGTCGAAGGGTCAGCGGCAGAACGTAGTTTGGCTCTCGATCTTGGCGCCGATGATGCTCTCTCGCGTCCGTTTGATACGGGAGAGCTTCTGGCACGGGTTCGGGCGCAATTGCGTGCGAAGCGCGCCGCCGATGCGCTGCGGGATAAAGCGAAAGTTGCTGAGGAAGGGCAGCAGATCGCGCACACGGCATTCGAAGCTCTGGCCGTGACGGAAAAAATGACCAAGGACGCGTTCTCGGCCGAACGCGCGCTGAAGTTCGGCATCGCGGCCATATTCGCGATCGCGGCGGTCATGGCCATCACGTTTTTCCTTTTTTCTCACAGCGCGAAGAAGCAGCAGGACTATGCCACTACGGTCATTCGACGGCTTGGCGGGGGCCCCATCCGGCAGCAAGATTTGATGGCGAACGCCCGCAAATTGCGGGAACAGTCCCCGTCTTCGAATGCGGACGCGACGAGCCAACGCAGTGATTTGCAAAAGCAAGTGGACCAGCTGAAAGCGCAAATGGCGAACGCAGATTCAAAGGAGCTCGAAGATTTGCAACGCCAGCTTGCCGAAACGAATTCGCGGTTGAAGAAGGTGGAAACCGCTGGAGACACCGCGGAAGGAATCATCGGCACGAACGAGCCCAGCGTATGCCTCCTTCACGTGGCCGTCGCCTTCCGTGAGAAGGAAAGCGGGCTCCGGCTGAAATATGCGGGAATCAATCCGCAGGGCGAGCCGCTCCAGGACAGCGAGGGAAACCCAGTTTTGACGCTCGAGGGACGCGGACCGGAAGTCCGCCTCGACGTCTTTGGCACCGGATTTCTCGCCGGGCCCGAAGGCCGCGCCATCACGAACCGTCACGTCGCGGAACCCTGGTGGAGAGACGATCAATTGAGCACGCTCGTCAACCAGGGCTTTCAGCCCGAAATCGCGACCATTCGCGCCTATTTTCCGGGCGATCCTCGCGCGTTTCACGCGGAGATCGAGAAAATCTCGGACGATACAGACCTCGCTTCCATGCGCGTCGACCTCCAAGGGCTTAGCCGGCCGGTGCTGTCGGTGGATCGCAACACCAATGCCGCAAAATCGGGCGAGCCCATCGTTCTGATCGGGTACGCAACGGGTCTCGCCGGAATTCTCGCGCGAGCCGACGAGAGTTCGGCGCAACAGATTCTGACCAAGGGCGATGGAGACGTTTCAGCGATTCTCGATGAACTGGCGCATCGGAATCTGATCCATCCGATTGTCACGCAGGGCCACGTGGGCGACGTTCTGCCGGACAAAATCGTCTTCGACGCCCAGACGACTTCGGGGGGCTCGGGCGGTCCGCTGCTCGACGCGGACGGCAAGGTGATCGGCGTGACCTATGCCGTACTTAGCGGATTCGGCGGCTCGAATTTCGGCATCCCTGCCCGCTTCACAGGGCCGCTGCTCGGTAAACCGTAGAACGAGTTGCCGGGCCGAAACCCTCAAACTTTAATCCGCCGGGAATGGCGTCTACAGCGGCCTCAAATTGACAACCTGGGCGCGCCCGACTAGCATGCTTTCAGCGATTTTCCCTGCCTTGGCCGGGGAGTGTCCCGACTGCGTATGAACGCTGGAAACAATTCGGGGAATACCCTTCTGCGCATCGTCGAAAAGCGGCAAGAAACTGTGGCGCACCGGAAACGGGTGCTGCCGCTCGTCGCGCTGAAATTCGCAGTGGAGAAAAAAGCGCCTCCCGTGCGGGATTTTTCCGCCGCGTTGACGGCGAATCACTTGAATGTGATTGCGGAACTGAAAAAAGCGTCACCCTCGCGCGGAGTGATTCGCGAAAATTTTGCGCCCGCTCAGCTTGCGGCCGAACTCACTCATGCGGGAGCTGCAGCGCTATCGGTTCTTACAGAAGAGGATTTCTTCGCAGGCTCGCTTACGTTTTTGAAAGAGGCGCGCGCGGCAACATCCGTCCCAATCCTGCGAAAAGATTTCATCTTCGATCCGTGGCAGGTGTGGGAGGCGCGCGCGGCCGGCGCGGATTCGTTTTTGCTCATTGCGGCGATTCTGAATCAGGATACGCTTTTGGAGTTGATCGGCCTCGGGCGACATCTCGGGATGGAGCCGCTCGTGGAAGTTCACACGCACGAGGAATTAAGACGCGCAATCGAAGCTGGGGCCGTGATCGTCGGCGTGAATGCGCGCGACCTGACGACGTTTGAGGTCAGCCTCGATCGGGCGCTCGAGCTTGCCGCAGAAATTCCGGAAGAGTGTGTCGCCGTGGCGGAGTCCGGCATCCATACGAACCAAGACCTCGCGCGGCTTTCGGGCGCAGGCTTCGACGCATTTCTTATCGGCGAATACTTGATGAAACAGCTGCAACCAGGCGACGCGCTTCGTCAGATTCTCGCGGCCTCAGAACCGAAAACCGCGAGGTCGTGACGGCGGCACTATGGTGCGCGTCAAAATCTGCGGGATCACCAACTGGACGGACGCGCGGCGATCCGTGGATGCAGGCGCGGACGCGCTCGGTTTTAATTTTTACAAGGGAAGTCCGCGCTACATCGCGCCGGCCGATGCGCGCGTGATTGCGCGACGCCTGCCGCGCCATGTTCTGACGGTCGGCGTGTTCGTCAATTCGCCGATTGCGGCGATTCTTAAGGTGGCG
>DASPVY010000426.1:0-10996 GCA_035622115.1 Candidatus Acidiferrales bacterium | reverse complement strand
TGGCGGCACAAGCGCATCAGAAAGTCCGGCTCACAGTGAATCGAAACTCATGACTCGGCTCCAAAAGATTCGTCGGCAACCTCTGCACGTCGTGATTCAGAATGTTGTCGAGCTGCGGAATGATCTGCGTTGCCAGGACTCCGGTCGGCGAACCTGCTCCCGGCAGCGCCTGGAGCAATTCATCGCTAATGAAAAACGCCCCGCGCGGCGAGACGACTGTCTGATCGAGCCGCAACGGATTATACGCATAGTAGAAACGGAACGGCGCATTCACGATGGGCAGCTGAACCACGACTTCGATTCCCGTCGATGCCCGGAGCTTCCAGTTTGTTCCCCCGGCAATCGGTAGCTGCGGGGCTATATTGGCATTCGGAAAATACGAATTCGGGAACTCCTGCTGAAGCAAGTTCAACGAGGCTGGAGCGAGTTGTAGTTGGTCGCGCCTCAAGATGCCGTCCATTCCCGCGTCCGTGAATAGAGCCAGCGTTACGGGCCCGGCAATTGGGATGCGATATTCAAAGTTTCCGACCATTTGAGTGTCGCCGCCAGGCCGTGTTGCAACGTAATTCAGCACAGGAACACTGACGGCCTCGAGCGTCGGGCTCCCGTTCTGGTTGAGCCGCGTCGGATTGAGAAAACTCACCGTCGTTGCAGACGCTGTGGGAATGAATACGTACGGTGAAATCGTGAAAAAGTCGAAGCCACGGACATCGTTCTCGCCGCCGAGATAGAACCGGTTTTGAGGCGGCTCGACCTTGCCCCCATAACCCGTGCCCAGCGCGGCGAGGAAACGCATGCCGAGCACATTTCGGCGCTTGTTTATCGGATGGAAATACGTCGTCGTAAACGTATTTACGATGGTGTTCGTGTTACCGCCGAGAGGACCGCCTTCAAAACCCAGGCCGTAGAAGAAACTCTTTCCGCCCGTGGGATTGATCGGATTGTTGACCGTGTTGTAGGTGATCGTGGGCGTGACCTTGCTCTGGTGAATCCCGTTGAGCGCCGAGGGACCAGCGAGGCTTTGAAATTGCAAGGACTCGAACAGCAATTGCGACGATTGGCTGATGGCAGTGATGTTCGTGGTCGTAAAGCCGTAGGTGAGGCCCACGCGCGTAAAAGAGAAGCGGCGCAGCGGGTAGCTCGCGAACAGCGTGAAACCTTTCGTGTCCGTGTTGTAGTTCTGCTCGATGGCCGGATTGATGGTGACTTGCTGGCCGACGAGAAGCGAGGTCTCGCGCTGCTGGTTGTAGTCGAAACGTTGGTCGAAAACCGTGAATCCGGTCGAGATCGGCCGATCGAAAAGATACGGCTCGGTGAATCCGAAGACCACATTGCGCTGGCGATCTCCAATCGACGCGGAGAACGTGAGAGTCTCGCCGAGGCCCAGGAAATTGTTGGTCTGATACGATAAGCCGATGAAGGCGCCGGCCAGTCCGCTCACTCCGCCGTTCAAGCTGATCGATTGCTTGCCCTTTTCATGCACCTTGAGATTGATGTCCACGGTACCGGCTTGCTGATTGCGCTTCAGTTCGGCATTTTCGGGCTTGATGGTGTCGAAATAGCCCAGCTGGTTCAGGCGCAGAATACTGAGTTCCCACAACCGGTTATTAAAGAGCGCGCCTTCGTCGAGCAGAATCTCGCGGCGGATGACTTTGTCGCGGGTGGTGGTGTTGCCGCTGAAATCGATGCGGCGGACAAAGAACTGCTTTTGCTGGTCGAATACCAGCGTGACGTCAATGGTCTTCTTTGCGTCGTCAGGCTCAAATCGAGGCTCCGAAGTGAAGTCGATATAGCCGAATTCGCCGTATAGCTTCTTGTAATTGTCGAAGGATTTGCGGAGCTTGTCGGCGGAGAAAATGTCGCCCTTCTTCAACGGGAAGACCCGTTCGAGAAATTCGGGCTTGAAGAAAAGGCCCTGATCCGGGTCGGCGCTGCGGACCGTGAGATTGCCCATCCGGTAGCGATCGCCCTCTTCGATCTTGATCACCATGTTGGTGGCCTTGCCACGCTTGCGACCGATTCCGGGAATCGGCAGAGGCACTCCGCCTTTATCCTCGTCCACTGTATTCAGAACGGGATCGTGAACGACGACGCGGAAATATCCGTGATCCTGGTAGAGCCCGCGGATTCCGACTTCCAGGTCTTCGTCAAGTTTGTTTTGGTCGAAGGTCTTGTCCCAGAGATTGATCTCGGTGAAGTAGAGCGGAATCGCAATCGGGCGCGAATGGCGCATCGAGCGAATGATTCTCCGCGCGGAGAACGCCTTATTGCCTTCGATGGTGATCTTACCGACCTTGACTTTCGGGCCTTCGTCAATATTGAAGACAAGCTTAACTGCGTTCGTCGCTGCGATCCTTTCAAAAGTCGGGCGCACGACAGCGAATTGGTGTCCGTGCTCGGCGAGCAGTTCCTTGATGACCGCCTCCGCGCGTTTGATTTTTGCGGGATCGAACTGGCTCTCTACCGTGAGGCCGACTTTCTTGTCCTTGAAAGCGTCCAGAATATCCGATTCGCTGATGGACTTGTTTCCCTTGTACTCAATGCGGCGAATGATGGGCCGTTCCTTCACGTAGAAAACGATGATTTTGCCGTTGGGATTGTCCGGGCTGTCTTCGACTTCGACTCGCAAATCCTCGAAGAACTGGGTATTCCAGAGAGCCAGAAAGTCGCGGCGGACAGCCTCGTCGCTGTAGGGATCTCCCTGCCGGGAAAACATGCGGGCGACGAGAGTGTCGCGCGCAATTCGCCGGTTTCCGACAAATTCAATCCGCTCGATGACGTATTTTTGATTTTGATCTTGATCTTGTTCTTGACCGGAAGGGGATGCACACAACGACGGCGCACCAGCTGCCCAGAGAGCGCAGATGGCGAGAAGGAAGAGGACGACGGGCAGGAATGGCAAACCGCTTGCGGCCGGACGTCTCCTCAAGGCCGCACTCCCCCAAACAAATCCGTTGCTCCCCGCTGGACTGCACCCTGTCCAGCTCGCGCGTGTAGGATTCCTAGTGAGCTACCGGGGTTGCTTCTACCAAGGGTCGGAAGGCCAAGCCCTCGCTCGAGAGATAAATCTCCAGCGTAGCCGGGCGCTGCAAGCCGCCTTGAATCAATGCCTCCGAGAGTGGGTCTTCGACGTACTTCTGCAGCGCGCGTCGGAGCGGCCGCGCGCCGTAATTTCGATCCGTGCAGGTTTTCTCGAGAATCCATTGACGAGCTTCAGGCGTCATCGAGACTTGCACCTGCCGGTGAACCAGAGTTTCGTTCATCTGGCTGACAAGCAAATCAATGATCCGAAGCAGATCCTCATCCGTTAGCGAATTGAAGACAATTACTTCATCCAAGCGGTTCAAAAATTCCGGATTGAACACCCGCTTGACTTCGCCCATCACCAGGTCGTCCTGCGATTTCGCGGTGGCGTCATCCGCCTGCGACGCGAAGCCGAGCGACGATTGTTTCTGCAACTGGCGCGCCCCGATATTCGAGGTCATGATGATAATCGTATTTCGGAAATCCACGGTGTTGCCGAGACCATCCGTCAACTGCCCGTCCTCGAAAACCTGGAGGAGGATGTTGTACACGTCTGGGTGAGCTTTTTCAATCTCATCCAGCAAAATGATTGAATACGGGGTGCGACGCACCCGCTCGGTCAATTGGCCGCCTTCTTCGTATCCCACATATCCCGGAGGCGCGCCGATCAGCTTCGATACCGAGTGCTTTTCCATGTACTCGGACATGTCGAACCGGATCAGCGACTTCTCGCTGCCGAACAAAAATTCTCCGAGCCGGCGCGCCACTTCCGTCTTGCCGACGCCGGTGGGACCGAGGAACAGGAAGCAGCCGACCGGGCGGCCCGGCGCCTTCAATCCGGCGCGACTCCGGCGGATGGCGCGCGCGAGCGCGGTTATTGCGCGGTCCTGGCTGATGACCCGGCGATGCAGCTCTTCCTCGATACGCATCAATTTGTGCTGCTCGTCTTCCTTGATGGCGCTGACGGCAACGCCGGTCCAGCGTGCGACCACTTCTTCAATATCTTCACGGGCCACCACGCCCGTTGTGGAATCGTCGATCTTCAGTTTCTCGCGCAGTTGGCGCAGATGTTCTTTCTCTTTACGTTCTTCTTCGGAATAGAACCGCGCCTTTTCGAACTCGTGATTGGCAATCGCCGTTTCCATGCGATGCGTGATGAATTTCACGCGCTTCTGCACTTCGGCCACTTCGTCCGGGAGCATCGCCTGGCGGAGTTTCACACGCGCGCCGGCTTCGTCGATCAGATCAATCGCCTTATCGGGCAAAAAGCGGTCCGAGATGTAGCGGTTGGAAAGATAGACGGCGTATTGGATGGCTTCGTCCGTGTACGTGACCGCGTGGAACTTTTCGTAACGATCGCGCACGCCTTGCAGCACCAGGACGGCTTCCTCCTCGGTTGGCGCGCTCACCTTCACCGCCTGGAAGCGCCGCTCGAGTGAACGATCCTTTTCGACCGACTTGCGGTATTCGCCCGGCGTCGTCGCGCCGATGCATTGAATTTCGCCGCGGCTGAGAGCCGGCTTCAAAATGTTTGCGGCATCGAGAGAGCCTTCTGCGGAACCCGCGCCGACCAGCGTATGAACTTCGTCGATGAAGATGATGGCGTTCTGGCTTTCCATCAGCTCTTTCATGATCGTCTTCAGGCGCTCTTCAAACTGGCCGCGGTATTTCGTGCCGGCAACGATCAACGAAAGGTCGAGCGACAATATCTGTTTATCCGCGAGGAATGGCGGAACGTCGCCGTCGGCAATCCGCTGGGCCAAGCCTTCCACAATCGCCGTCTTGCCCACGCCTGGTTCGCCAATCAGCACCGGATTATTCTTGGTGCGGCGGCACAGAATTTGAATCGCGCGTTCGAGTTCGCGCTCGCGGCCGACGAGTGGATCGAGCTGGCCTTCCATTGCTGCTTGGGTCAGGTTGCGGCTGAACTCGGCGAGCAGAGATGCTTCCTTGGGTCGGTTCACGGGAATCTTCTCCCCGGCGCCTCGCTGGAGCTCTTCGCGTACGGTAGATAACCGCAGCCCGCGCTCCTGCAAAATCTCGGCGCCGAAAGACTTCTCCTCCCGCAGTACGCCTAGCAGCAGATGCTCTGTCCCGACGTGCTTGTGCCCGAGACGCTCGGCTTCTTCTGCGGCGTAGCTGATGATGCGCTTGCACTCCTGGCTCAGCGGGACGTCCACTGAGGTCGAGATGCGCTCGCGCACCGTGATGCGGGATTCGATCTCCTTGCGGATAGACTCGATCGAGCCATTGGAACGGAGAAACCGGTTGGCCAGCTGCTTGTCTTCGCGCAGCAATCCGAGCAACAGATGCTCGGTCTCAATGTAGGGGCTGCCGTACTGGCTGGCTTCATAGCGAGCGAAAAAGATCACTCGCCGCGCCTTTTCTGTGTACCGTTCAAACACGGGTCACCCACGCTCTCCGGGAGCAGTCGCTCCAGTACCGGCCGTCTCCGCGCCCGTGAACTGGCGCGAATCCGAAATTTCGGCGGCCGGGACAAGCTTGCCGTGGCCGAATTGCAGAACACGGTCAGCCCGTCTTGCCAATGACAGGTTGTGTGTCGCCAAAACAGAAGTCAGACGGCAGGATTCATGCAGCTGCTCCATCAAATCAAAAATGAGCTCTGCATTTCGTTCGTCCAAATCCCCCGTTGGCTCATCGGCAAGGAGCAGCTTTGGCGCGTTCACCAAGGCACGCGCAATCGCCACCCGCTGCTGCTCGCCGCCGGAAAGTTCGCCTGCGGCCTGATGATCCCGACCCCCCAAGCCCACTCGACCCAACCACTCACCGGCCGTTCGAAGCGCTGCTTCGCGGCGCGCGCCGCCAATCATCAGCGGCATCGCGACGTTTTCTGCAGCGCTAAAATCCGGCAACAAATGGTGCCGTTGCCACACAAAACCTACGGCGCGATTGCGGTAATCCGCGATTTCTGGTTCAACAAACGCTTCCAGAGAATTTCGTTCGAAGTATATAGCACCGCTCGACGGAGTGTCCAGCGCAGCCAGCATGTGCAGAAGAGTGCTTTTTCCCGCGCCCGACGGTCCCACGATCGCGGTCATCTCGCCGCGCGCGATTGTAAAGTTCACGTCGGCAAAAGGCGTCACTTCTGTAGACCCTGAGCGGAATGTTTTGCGCAGACCTTCGACTCGAAGAAGTTCGGACGGTCCGCCGGCCGCCGGAAAGTACTGTGCCGCCGGCTCAGTCACTGAATTATTTCCGAGGCTGGGATGATTCTCCATGTGCAGCTTCTCTACTCAATTTAGATGCCGAACGGGTCAAGACGTATGTACTTGGTTTGCTGCACGTTAGCCCAAGCCTGGGAAAACGGCAGTGAGACAAGATTCCACTTTATGGGCGGAAAAATGCCCACTTCCATCTCTGCCTCGGCGGAAGCCTGCAACGCTTGAATAACTCATCCAGAAAGTGTGCGCCGCTCCGCCTGTGCGCGCTATAGAACTTCGGTTCGAGTTCCATCCTACGCAAGTCCCAAACCTTAGATTACTCAAATCTTAGTATCTCGACGGGAAAGATGCGGGATGCCGCCCGAGCCGGAACGAGCGTAGCGAGGGTGCAGATGGCGATCGACGCGGCCGCAATCCAAATAGCATCGAGGCCGCTCGAGCGGAAGGGCACATACGGAATTGCATAGACCTCAGGATTTAGCGGAATCAGCCGCCAGGAATTGGCTATCCAGCTAAGCCCGTATCCGCCGATCAGGCCGCATAAGGTCCCGAGCGCGCCGACGACGAAACCCTGCAGGACGAAAATTCGACGCACCTGCGACTGCCGCGCGCCCATGGCCATCAGGACCGCGATGTCGCGGGCTTTGTCGGTGACCGTCATGGTCAAAACGACGAGGATATTCAGCCCCGCCACGAACGTTATCAGACCGATGAAAAGCGCAGTCACCAGCTTCTCGAGGCTGAGGGCCCGGAAGAGCGCGCGATTCTCTTCTATCCAGGTTGTCGTCATGTATCCCGCCCCAGCCTCTTGGCGGAGCACGTCTGCAATTGCAGGCGCGTCGTCGAGGTGCGTGACGCGAATTTCGAGGAGGCTCGCGACGTCGCCGATGTCCGCGAGGCCTTGCGCCGCCGAGAGCGTCACGAATCCCCAATTCGCGTCATAGTCATAGAACCCCGAGTCGTAAATTCCGGCGATTCGGAAACGACGCGAACGCGGGATCAATCCGAAAGGCGTGAGACTTCCCTGCGGACTGGTAAGAGTGACGTAGTCTCCGACGCCAACTTTCACTTCGTCTGCCAGGATTCGTCCGACGAGCAGCGCCTGAATACCGTCCGCATCAGGCGCGAAGTCCGCCTTTCCAACTACGATTCGGCGCAGCGCTTCATCCGAAGCCCGCTCGATTTGCGGGTCAATTCCTTTCAGCACGATTCCGCGCGCGCTGCCGCCCGAAGCCAGCAGCACCGTGTTGTAAATCGCGGGCGCGATCGATTTCACACCCGGAGTATTTCGGAGCCGCGCGATCAGGCTGCGGTAATCACGAATGCCGTCAGTGCCGAGTGGTTTCAGATTGACGTGGGCCGTGACTCCAAGCAGACGGTCGCGCAGCGCCTGTCGAAATCCCGTGTTCATGGCCAACGCGATCACCAAAGTCGCTACGCCGGCCCCCACTCCCACGATCGAAAGCGCTGTGACCAGGCGCAGCACTGGCGGGCGCCGTGGCGAGCGGAGATACCGCAGAGCCACGAGCCATTCGAAACTCATTTGGTGTCGGCGGCGCTTTCGGCGCGTGACGCGCCAAGCGGCCGCAAAAGCGGAAACAGAACGACTTCTCGGATTGTATGTGAATTCGTAAGCAGCATAACCAGGCGGTCGATTCCAATGCCTTCGCCGCCGGTGGGCGGCATGCCGTGGGCTAGCGCGCGAATGTAATCCTCATCCAGCTGCTTCGGCGCCTCGTCACCGCCGCGAGCAATTTGCTCGCGAAATCTTTTCTCCTGTTCATCGGGATCATTCAGTTCGGAGAATCCGTTCGCGATTTCTGCGCCGCAGACGAACAACTCGAAGCGCTCGGCCGTGGACGGGTCGTCCGCGCGGCTCTTGGAGAGCGGCGAGATCGCCGTCGGAAAATCATAGATGAAAGTCGGTTGAATGAGGTGATCCGACACAATGTTGTCGAAGAGCGCGCCGATCAGTTCGCCGTCCGATGCGCGAGGCTCGATGACGATGGGCTCCCGTCCGTCGGGCCGCGCCCACTCGTTGTAGGCCTCGATGGCGGCGCGAGGTGCACCGTGCTCGGCGAGCTGTTTCGCGCTCGGCGGCACGCCCGCCCCCGGCGGCCAATGCCGGGAGATGGCCTCGCGCATGGTGAGACGCTCGAAGCGCGAAAAGTCGAGATCCACGTCGCCATAACGAACCGTCGTTCCGCCGGAGACTTTTTGGGCCAGCCCGGTGATGAGCTGCTCCGTCAGCTCCATCATTTCGCGGTAGTCGGCGTAGGCCTGATAAAACTCGAGCATCGTGAATTCGGGATTGTGCAGCGCGTCGATTCCTTCGTTGCGGAAATTGCGATTGATCTCATACACGCGATCGAAGCCCCCGACGATCAGCCGCTTCAAATAAAGCTCCGGCGCGATCCGGAGAAAAAGATCCATGTCGAAGGTGTTGTGGTGAGCCACGAAAGGCCGCGCCGTTGCGCCTCCGGCGATTGGGTGCATCATCGGCGTCTCGACTTCAATGAAACCGCGGGCGTCGAAGAAGCGGCGCATCTCGGCGATAATCAGCGCGCGCTTGATAAAAACCTCACGCACCTCGGCATTCGAAATCAGATCCAGATAGCGATGGCGATAGCGTAAATCGGCGTCGGCGAGGCCATGCCACTTCTCCGGCAGCGGAAGCAATGACTTGGTCAACAATTCGAGCGATTCCACCCACACGGTCAGCTCGTTTGTTTTCGTCCGGAATAAATGGCCGCCAACGCCGACGATGTCGCCGAGATCGAGCGAGCGGTAGGTTTCAAACACATCCGGGCCGACCGCGTCGAGCTTCACATAGATCTGAAGCCGCTGGCCTTGGCTGAGGATATGCGCAAATCCCGCCTTGCCGTGGGGACGCAGCGCGACGATCCGGCCGGCGACGCGGACCTGCGTTGGCTCCGCGTGCAACTCCTCCGCCGTTCGCGGCGCGTACTTCTCCACGATTTCCGCGGCGGTGTAAGTTGCTTCGTATTTATGGGGATACGGATTACCGCCTCGTGCCGCTATTTCGGAAAGCTTTTTCTTGCGTTGGAGGAACTGGTCCAGAGGCTCGAATTCCAATCCGAAGTCCTTTCCGTCGAATCGTGCGGCAGTATAGCGGGGCGCTTCCGAGAGCGTCAAGGAAGGTCGTCAGTTCTGGTATAATCCGGAACAATACGGAGGCAATCCAGAATGCTTGGGTGGCCGTGGTGGCAATTGTCGCCGCGCCGAAGTGTGTTACGGGACTGGCTGGGCGCTCTCCCGCAACAACAAATGGACACGTATAAGTGCGTCACCCAGCGATGGAATTCCATTTATGGGATGGGAAGCGTCGCCCTGGAAGCCTCTTACGAAATGCGCAGCAGCAGAAATTTCCGCGGCGCAGCGGAACAGGCCGATGTCGCCGCCGAGCTTCTCAGTCGACTCGCGGATGATCTAGTCCATGGCATAGAGGTCATGCATCACGAATCCCGGCATCTTGCCCAAGTTCCGGCAGTCGAACCGATCGATCCCGGTCACTTCCGCAGCCCGTCCGTGCGATGGACCATCTCCGTCAGCAGGCTTCTCCATCAGGTGACTTTCAGCGAGCGAGCCCGCTTTTTCAATAAGCTGCGGACACTCGATCGCACGGTGGAAGTACTCTCCGACGAGTTCCTTCAGAGTATTGAGAGCCTGGGCGACCGGCATGCGCAGCAGTCGGGGATTCTTTGGTCGGGCTTCGAGCGCCTGCATGACGACCTGAATACTTGCCTTCGAGAGGCAGAGGTAGTTCTAAAGTGTTTCCTCCGGGCCGTGCCCGCCGAAACCGCACCCGAGATCGCCTCCCGGCTCGAAGCGCCCGCCCAACGCAGGACCCGGCCCGTGCGCCCGCGAGTCGAGGTTTCGGTCTAGACGCGAGAAACGTTTCCGACGACAATAAAGTCTAACGTACAGGGGTGGGTCCGCCAGGTTGATGGCGATTCCCCCATCGGAAGCTCTTTACTTATTCGACCCGGAATTGCTCCCGAGGAACCACGAGTACAACTTCTAAACCGACCGACGCATCGCAATTGGTTATGGATGCGTCCCGACGGGGCCAGTGACCCGAGCGAGACGAATCGAGACGACGGAGATGCTGGAGGCGGAGGCTATCCGGCGCGCCCAACATGGCGACGCCGCGGCCTTCGAACGCATCTACCAGTTGCACAGCCGGAGGGTCTACTCTCTTTGCTTGCGGATGGTCAGCAACACGGCGGAAGCCGAGGACTTGACGCAGGAAGCGTTTCTCCAACTATTCCGGAAAATCAGCTCATTTCGCGGCGAGTCGGCCTTTTCGACGTGGCTGCACCGGCTAGCCGTGAACGTCGTGCTGATGAAGCTCCGGAAGAAAAGAATGCCGGAGACATCGCTGGAAGAGACGACGGAACCCGATGAGGAGTCCGGCGGTCCGCGGCGCGATTTTGGCGCCCCGGATTTGCAACTGAGCGGTTCGGTGGATCGTGTGAATTTGCAGCGCGCTGTCGAGCAACTGCCACCTGGGTACCGGGCGATTTTTGTGCTCCATGACGTGCAGGGGTACGAGCACAATGAAATCGCCGACATCATGGGGTGTTCGATCGGCAACTCGAAATCGCAACTGCATAAAGCCAGGATGAGGCTCCGAGAGCTGCTTCACGAGACACTGCGCGATCAAGCGCGGGAGCAGCGGCAGGCGGTGAAAAGTGAAGCCGCCGGCGAGGGCTAAGTAAATGCAAGAGATGCAGTGCGATCAGTTTCAGGATTTTGTAGCCGCGTGG
>DASPVY010000425.1:0-2702 GCA_035622115.1 Candidatus Acidiferrales bacterium | reverse complement strand
TCAATGCGAAGCCGCTTCCGGGTCCAGGACGTCGGGATGCCTCCGAGCTGGTTTTACCGGCAAAGGGAGACTTCTCGATTCCCGACGGCGTGACCTACATCAATTGCGCTTACACCCACCCGATGCCGAATATCGCGGCTGAGGCGGTGCGCGCCTATATCGATCGGCGTTCGAGGCCTGAAGCCGTCTCGAAATCGCTCGGCAAAGAAGACGTCAAGGCGGAATTTGCAGCGCTTATCAACGCCCAGCGCTCGGAGATCAGTTTCGTTCCGAACACCAGCACTGGAGAAAATTTAATCGTAAACGCCCTCGGAATTCCGCATACCGACGGCAACGTCGTGACAGACGCGCTGCACTTCGAAGGCGCGTTGCTTCATCTCGGCGAACTGCAAAAACGGAATGGGCTCGATCTTCGCGTCGTGATGCCGCGCGACTGGCGGATTGACATGAAGGATATGGAGCGAGTGGTTGACAACAAAACGAAGCTCATCGAACTTTCTCTGGTAGCGATGGATAACGGCTTCGAGCACGATCTAAAAGCCGTGTGCGATCTCGCGCACGCTCACGGCGCATACGTCTATGCCGATATCGTTCAAGCGGCTGGAAATTCCCCGATAGACGTACGCGCGACCGGCGTCGATTTCTGTGCGTGTTCGAGCTTCAAGTGGCTCATGGGCGATTTCGGGCTTGGTTTTCTATTCGTGAAGGAAGATCTTCTCGATCGCGTAATTGGCCGGACGCAATACGGTTATTTCCAGGCCAAATCACTGGACTCGCATCTATTGCCGGGCGAACCGTCATCGTCTGTTCCATACACGTGGGAACTTGAGACAGACGCAACGGGCCATTTCGAGGTCGGCACTGACGCGATTGGCGTTTCGCAGGCGCTGGGGCAATCACTTCCGTATATTCGGCGGATCGGCGTCGAAGCTATTCAAGCGCATCGCCAGCCCATGCTGAAAAAGCTGCGCGAAGAAATGCCGCGGCTCGGATACGAACCGCTAACTCCGCCCGAATCCACATCCGCTTTGATCAGTTTTTCAGTAAAGGATTACAAGCCGGTCGCTGAACGGTTGGAACGCGCGAAGGTGAATGTGCGTCTCGGACGGCATTTTCTTAGAGTCTCGCCGTCGGTGTTCAATGACATGAAGGATATCGACCGGCTATTGGAAGCGCTTTCTTAGACCGCTTTCACGCCAAAGTACAGGCTACGAAATGAAAATTTCACAATTTGTCTGCGCATGTCTGATTGGTCTGATGCTTTCGACGACGTCGATTGCGTTCGGACAATCGGCGCAATCATCGCCCAAACCAGGCGCCGCGCCAGAATTGAAACTGGAACTCAAGCCACATATGTCCGGAGGCACGGTCGATTACATTGACGTGACCACGACGATCGGGAATCCAAATCTTAAAACGGGCGATACGCTGCTGCGAATGGCGTTGGTGATCGTGGCCATCCCGACGCCTCGCTACGACGGCGACGCGATTCAAGCCCGAGATGCATTGGGAAATTTGCAGCTCGCGCTGAAGGACGAGCCACCAACGCCTTCGGGTCAGTACCGGCAATGGCTCACCGCACGCGCGTCTTCCGGGGACGTGGTCGTGAATTATCATGCGACGATGCGCGCGGTATCGGCGAGCACCCGGCCGGGACCATTGTTTGATTTGCGCGCTGAATCGGGCGGGCTGAACGGAGCGGGGCTCGCGTTTCTCGCGCTTCCGAACACGGAAACTCCTTATCAAATCGGCGTGCACTGGAATTTGTCCGGCATGCCGGCCGGGGCGCGCGCCGTTTGCAGCTACGGCGAAGGCGACGTCCACTTGACGGACAAAGCTAGCGCGCTGGCTGACGCCTATTTTGCCGCCGGACCGCTCAAGAGCTTTCCGGCGAACCCATCGAGCGATTACGCGATGTACTGGTTCGGCGATCCCCCGTTTGATGCGCAGCTTGTCGCCGAGAATGTCTACAAATTCCACACATTCGTGGCGAACTTCTTTCATGACAAAGGTGCGTCGTACCGCGTATTCGTGCGAAAAAATCCGTATAACGGCGGAGGCGGCACGACGCTGACGCGTTCGTTCATGTTCGGCTATAGCGACGACAAAATTCCAAAGCTCGCCGATCTGCAAGGACTGCTCGCACACGAAATCGTCCACAACTGGCCAGCGATGCAGGGTGAGCACGGCGATACGGCGTGGTATTCGGAAGGAACGGCCGAATATTATTCGATTCTGCTCTCCTATCGCGCGGGCATCTATGACCTCGCAAAATTTCAAAAAGAAATCAATCAGCGCGCGTCGGCTTATTACACGAATCCATATATTGCTTTAACCAACCAGCAAGCTGCGGAAAAATTCTGGAGCGATTCGCGCGCGCAGCGTGTTCCTTACGGACGCGGTTTCATGTATCTCGCGCACGTGGACGCCGAGGTACGGGCGAAATCGGCCGGAGCGCGGAGCCTCGATGATCTCGTTCAGGCGATGCTGGAACGAAAACGCAATGAAGAAAAATATGGCGTGGCAGAGTGGCTGGAATTGGTGACAAAAGAGATCGGACTGCAGGCGCGCATCGAGTTCGAAGCGATGACGAAAGGCGAAGTGCAAATTCCGGAAGCGAACAGCTTCGCGCCTTGCTTCAAGCCCGAGAAATCGGAAGAGAAATTGCTCGATTATGGATTTGACGCGAATGTGCTCGAAGG
>DASPVY010000424.1:0-4694 GCA_035622115.1 Candidatus Acidiferrales bacterium | reverse complement strand
CCTGACGGCGTTTGAAGAAGCGGATGGCTTGAATCGTCTGGCGGAGCATTTCGATTACACGCACGACGACATTGCCAAGAAAATCGGAAAGGCGCGCTCCTCGGTCACCGAAACTCTTTCTCTGCGCGTGATTCCTGACACGATACGGCATTTCTGCATCGACAAGGGCGTCGTCACCAAGTCGCTTCTTCTCCAAGTTTCGCGCCAGCCCAACGAGAAAAAGATGCGCGAAATGGTCGAACGCATCGCCGCGGGCGGCTTATCCCGCGATGAGGCTCGCCGCGAGCGCCAGCAGGAGCAGCAACCGGAGCCGCGCCCAAAGCCGTTTTATTTCGACTACGAGCCGCCCGACGCCGCCTTTCGCATCCGAGTTCAATTTCGCAAGAGCCAAGTCACGCGCGAAGAGCTCGCCGCTGTGCTGCGTTCGATTCTCCGCGAACTCGAATCCGGCTCACTGTCGTCATCTGCTGCTTAACCAGAATTCTGAGGCCCGGCGGAGGCACAGGGTTTCTGATTAACCTGCGCTCTGCTGTTTAATAAGACCCTGAGGGCAGCTAAGCCAGAAGGCTCACGCTTTCGTACCGTCGACGGTTCTTCGCGGCGCGTGTGGTCATATCGAACTCTTGGATTCTTACCGAACGGCAACAAAACAACCGAGGGCGTCCTCTTCGAATCGTCACGAATCGAGGCTGTACGCTGTGCCCGACTTGTTGCCTTCCCAGTTCGCCATTCTCTCGCGCCTGGCCGGCCTCGGCTTCGCCATCATCGCCTTTCCGATGTACGCGAATTACGTCGGCATCCGGCGCGGCGATTGTGCCGTGCTTTTGGCTCCTGAAGCCGCCGGCTTCCGCATCTTCGGCGAACCATCCTGGCTACTGGGCGGCAATCTTAGCGTGAAGATCGCAGATCGAGGCCGTGAGTTCTTCGTCTGGAAGAAATCTCGCGTTGAGGCTACCGCGGAGCGGCTATCGGCTCTCGCTGATTTCTCGCGAGCCTTGGCGTCGGTTCTCGCTCAATCGCGCTGATCTCATCTAGGTTGCAAAGTCAGTCGAATAAATTCAAACTAATCGCCATGACAGATTCAGTTGATGTCGTATGCGTCGGTGCGGGGCCCACGGGCCTGGCTTGTGCCATAGAAGTGAAGCGTGCGGGTCTCCACCCGCTGGTGATCGATAAAGGCTGCCTCTGCAATTCGATCTATCACTATCCAACCAACATGCAATTTTTCACTACCGGGGAACGGCTTGAGATCGGAGACATTCCGCTGACGTCCGCGGAATCGAAGCCTACCCGCGTCGAGGGGCTAAAATATTATCGTCGCGTTGCGGAACATTATGGGCTTGAAGTGCGGCTCTATGAACGCGTTGAATCCGTCAGCGGCCACGATGGTGCGTTCGCCGTTGTCACCAGCAACGAGAGTGGCTCGCAAAAAACATATCATTCGCGGAAGATCATTCTTGCCACCGGTTATTACGATCGTCCGAACTTGCTGAACATCCCTGGAGAGGATTTGCCGAACGTATCGCACTACTTCACCGACCCGCATCCTTACTGGCGCGAGGATGTGGTGGTGATCGGTGCGAAGAATTCCTCCGCCGAGGCGGCCCTGGAGCTTTTCCGCGCGGGCTCTCGCGTCACTCTGGTCCATCGGGGTGCCGGGCTGGGCGCCTCGCTAAAATACTGGGTCCGACCCGATATCGAAAACCGCATCAAGGCCGGCGAAATTGCGGCGCACTTCAATACCCGCGTCATTCGCATCGAACACAATCGCGTTTTCATAACTAACGGGTCGGGCGAACGTGCACTTCCTGCAAAACAGGTATTTGCATTGACAGGTTACCATCCTGATTTCGAGTTTCTTGAGAGGATGGGCGTGCATCTCGATCCGGAAACGCGCAGGCCGCAAATCAATCCGGAAACTCTCGAAACTAACGTGCCCGGAATGTATGTCGCTGGCGTGATCGTCGGTGGAAAATATACGGGTGAAATCTTTATCGAGAATGGCCGCTTCCACGGGAAGCAAATCATCGCGGCGATTCTAGGCAAGCATGAACCGCTCGGCCCGCCTCCCGTTTCGCCGCCCGGCGAATAGATAGCCGCGCCGCGCGATCGGTCAGTTCCCAGCAGCGCCGCACGCTGGATTATCAGTTGCGGCTTTTGGGAATTGTTGTGAAAGAGGGGCGTCACGCGTTCGTCGGGGAGCAGTTGCCGCGCCCCTGACGCTCTGTTAGATTGAAGTATATGCCCTCGATTATTGGTGAAGTCGGCTCGACCTTTGCGACGTTGGTGAAAGGCTTCAGCGTCACGCTGCGGACCATGTTTCGCAAGCCGACGACGGAGCTCTACCCAGACGGCCCCGTCCACTTTCACGGACGCTATCGCGGCATTCACGTTCTCCAGCGTGACGAAAACGGACTCGAAAAATGCGTTGGCTGTTTTCTTTGCGCCGCCGCGTGTCCGGCCAGTTGCATTTACATCGAAGCCGCCGAGAACACAGCTGCAAATCGCATCTCGGCGGGCGACCGCTATGCCAGGGTCTATAACATCGATTATTCGCGCTGTATTTTTTGCGGCTATTGCGTTGAGGCGTGCCCCACTGACGCGATCACCCACGGTCATGAATTTCAGCTGGCACCCTATAACATCAACGAGCTGATCTACCGTAAGGAGCAGTTGCTGGAGAAGGGCACTCCGAAAGATTTCCGAGCAGCGAATGCTTCGGCCGTCGCTCAATCGACTCAGTAGCCGGCGTTGGTATAGATTCTAAGTCTCATCATTTCTTCTTAGCGATCGCTTCTTTTCTCGTTTCTTTCTTTTCTGCTGTTTTCGGCGTTTTCTTTTTCCTTCGTATCATTATCTCTTCCGTAGTTCTGGCTGGAGCGCTTACTGACTTGGACATGTGTTGAATTCAATCTTGGCCGTGTCTGTTTTTTCTGACGACTTTCGCCACTTTGTGTCTTTCTTCACGGAAGTCTTGCAGCAACTCGATGCGGATAGTCTGTCTCCTTCGCGCTCGCCTCGACTGCTTCGCGTGTTCGCGTCCCTGTGGTGATTTTTGCTACAGGATTTGCCTGCACGTCGGAGTTAGTTGCCTTTGCGTCACACCATTTGTGTTGACCGCTTAGTGTTGCTGCTTTTTCGCAACTCCCATCGCCTCCTCTGCACCGTAGCCCGGCAATTCTGCGCGAATCGTGTTCGGCCGCGACGCTTCGTTCACACTTCATTGCTCCCGGCTAAATATTGCTGAGGTCATTTTCGTCTTTGCAATCGTTCCTTTAACGTGAACGATACTCCCGCGGCCGATCACTCCCTGGTTCGCCATTGTCACGTCTCCCGGGTTTTGCTGGCCGTGTCTTGCTTCACGCATACCCCGCTGCGGTAATAGATAGACTATGGTTGGGGATGGGGAGCAGGTGAATGAAGTGAGACAGAAGGGGAGGGCGATCGAAGTGAGAGAAGAGACGCGCTGGGAGCGGCATGTGGAGTGGCGAGCGGCGGAGCAGGTCGAGGTAATCGCAGCAGCGAGGCGGTCGGCTGCGCGTCTCGCAACGGAGCGCAAATCACGACGCTGAAAAAATGAGACCGAGCCAAGCAACTGAACCCGACGGGATGACGCCGGATGAACTGTTCCGCCTTGGCAGCGAGCCACCGGCCGCGATCTGCTCCGCATCACGCACGGTCGCGAATATCGCAACGGCGATGCGACGCGCGACCTTCATGACCGCGGCCAAGCGGAGCGAGGCTACACGCGGCGGATGCGCCCGCGAATCGCATGACGCGCGTGGAAGTAATCGCCGCCGCGCCGCGAAAGAGTCGCTTCGCGAGCGGCACTTGGAAAGTCGAGCGGCGGAGCGGGTGCAGGAAATTGCAACAGCGAGGCGAGGTCGGCTTCGCGCGACTCGCCTGCGCTCATTTTTTTATCACGATGTTCCGGGTCATCCCAATAATCCGCGCGCTTCGATATTTGCAATTTCGGCCGGTCAGCCTCCGGGGCGCGATGCGTTATCTCCAAAAGCGAGCTCTCGCGCTCAGATGACGCGCTGGGCGCCGCGCGATTCGGCGGAGGCCCGCGACGAGCACAGATGCGCCGATCCGGCGCTGCGTCGGACGCGGCATCGGGCACGAAGCGCAGCGCTGCATCCCGCCCGTGACGCGGAGTCGCGTTCTGCGCATCGGAAAATCGCGCGTGCGGCAAAACCGGCAGCGGCAGCTCGGGCGGCGATGGCGAACGCGTGCGAATTGAATCCGAGCGCGGCGTCTCGTTCGCTGGCTCGCTTGCGGCGCGGCTTCGGCGCTGGGGCGTGCGCTTACACACGGCAACTTCTCCGCATCGCGCAGGGCCATCTGAAATCTGCGCCAGCCGCGCGAAGCGAGGATCCGCTCGCGGCGAATCCGCGAGTTCACTTTGTTCGCTCTCGCCTCGCGTGCATGGCGAAGGCGATTCCGCTGCCGTCGGGAAGGCGCGCTTGGCGTTCGAGCTGCGGCGCGGAGGCGGCAGCCGCTTCGTGCCCTGGTCGGGCGAATCGAGCGCGACGAGATCGTCAATGCGCAAGTCCGGATTGCGGCCGCGGTGTTGCAGCACCCAGCGCGCCAGCCGCGAATCGACTTCGGCTTCGATCCAGCGATCGGCGAGCTCGAAAAGCTCGCGCCGCAAATTGGCCGCGGCGTTCAAACGCGAGAGCTCGTAGGATTCC
>DASPVY010000423.1:0-3108 GCA_035622115.1 Candidatus Acidiferrales bacterium | reverse complement strand
CGAAGAGACTTTTGGCCCGGTGCTGGCGATTGCGAGCGTGCGCTCCACGGATGAAGCGATTGCGCTCGCGAACGATTCTGAATTCGGATTGAGCGCAAGCGTGTGGACGCGCGACTCCGAGAGCGGCAAGGCCGTGGCAGCGCGTCTTCGAGCCGGATCGGTGATGGTGAATGATGTGGCGAGCTACTATGGCGTTTGCGAGGCGCCCCATGGCGGCAGCGGCGCGAGCGGCTGGGGCCGGGCGCACTCACGGCTTGGACTGCTCGAAATGGTTCGCGTAAAATACGTGGACGTGGACCGATTGCCGCGCACACCGAAATCCTGGTGGTATGGTTACAGCGGAAATCTGGCGGCGTCGGCGGATCGATTTGTGGATTTTCTGTTCGCGCCGAGGTGGCGCAACCGCCTCGCTGCGTTGGGTGGGCCGCGAGGAGCACTCGGCACCATTTTGCGGAAGCATCGTATTTAATCGAGTCAGGGCGAGGATCACGACACATGGCTGAAACTGGCGCACCGGAATCTGCTGCACCAAAAGCACCGCAAGCTGCTGCGACACCCGCTGCGGCGGCTGCCTCTTCTGCACCGGCGACGCCCGCGGCGGAAACAGCTCCGTCAAAACCGAAAATCAAGACGAAGACGCGAACGCAGCGCGCTTGCGACGAAAAAGACGAGAAGGGAAAGCTATGCTGCGGGCATCTGAAGCGCTGGTACGACTATCCGAAAGAAATCGAAGCGCTGATCGGCCGCAAGGCGGAAATCTATCGCTGCGAATTTTGCAAGACGCTGTACAAGCCGGACAAGTCCGTGCCGCCCCACAGCTACACGCTCAGATATTAGCAGGCCTGTGAAGCTCGAGGAACTCATCTACGATTGGAACGTCGCCGCCGGTCCGGAAATTTCCGCGGACAGGCGAGTGATGCTGAATGATGAAACGCTACGCGACGGCCTGCAGAATCCCTCAGTTCACGATCCCACGATCGGCGAAAAAATCGAGATCTTGCACCTGATGGAAGCACTGGGAATCGACACGGTAAATATAGGGCTTCCCGGCGCAGGTCCGCGCGCGTACGCGGATACCGAAGCGCTGGCACGCGAAATCGTGCAATCGCGCATGAAGATTCGCCCGAACTGCGCGGCGCGCACGCATAAGAATGACATCCGCCCCATCGCCGAAATATCGCAGAAAGTAGGGATGAAGCTCGAGGCGGCCACATTTCTTGGGTCGAGCCCGATCCGGCGGTTGGTGGAGGATTGGACCGTCGAGCATCTTCAGCGCACGACCGAAGACGCCGTCACATTTGCCGTTTCTGAGGGTCTTCCGGTCATGTACGTCACGGAAGACACGGTGCGCACGGATCCCGAAACGGTGAAGATTTTGTACACGACGGCCATCCGCGCCGGCGCCCGCGCCGCAGTGTTCTGCGATACCGTGGGCCACGCCACTCCGCGCGGCGCCTACAATTTGATTGCCTACGCCATCGAGAATGTGGTGAAGCCGTCAGGCGAAAAGATTCGCGTCGATTGGCACGGGCACAACGATCGTGGGCTTTCGGTGGCCAACTCAATTGCCGCCATTGCCGCCGGCGCCGATCAGATTCACGCCGCTGCACTCGGTCTGGGCGAGCGCGTCGGCAACACGCCGATGGAGCTGATGATCGTCAACTTGAGGCTACTTGGGCTGATCGATCGCGATTTATCGCGGCTGAAGGATTATTCGGAGGCGGTTTCGCGCGCCACGCATACGCCGATCCCGGCAAACTATCCGGTGGTGGGCCGGGACGCATTTCGGACTGCGACCGGTGTTCATGCGGCGGCTATCGTGAAGGCCTATCGCAAGAAGGATCGCGAACTCGCCAATTCGATCTACAGCGGCGTGCCCTCCCACCTTTTCGGGATGGAGCAGGTAATTGAAGTCGGACCGTTGAGCGGGCGCTCGAACGTGATTTTCTGGCTTGAATCTCGCGGCATCGAGGCGACGGACGAGCGCGTAGACCGCATCTTCGCCGCGGCCAAGCAGGCGCAGCGGATTCTGACGGAGGCGGAAATTCTCGGGCTGGTCGATCGCGCGCCCGTCGCTAAAGCGTCCGGACCACAGGATTGAATCTGCGTTGCCTTCGCGCCGGAGGCCGCGCGGAAGCCTCGCGGTTGGAACGCCGCGACTTCTGCCCGGCTCGGCTCTAATACGATGCGGCGGAATACTTCCGTGAAACCTTTTCGTAAATTTTGTATCCTCTTAGTGATGGCCACATTTTCCGCCCGCGCTGCCGATTTCGATATCGCAGCTCTCGCGCGCGAGCCGGGGATAGACCGTGCTCTCGGCTGGCTCACGAAGAACCTGGATTGGATCACCGAGCAGCAAATTCGCCTGACAGAAATCCCGGCGCCTGAATTCTCCGAGAGCGACCGCGGCGCGGCGGTTCGAAAGCTGCTGGATTCCGCCGGTCTCAAAGTGCGGGTTGACAATGTGGGCAACGTGATCGGCGAGCGGCCCGGCAAGGCACCGAATCACGTCGTGCTGCTGGTGGCCCACATGGACACCGTATTTCCAGCCGGAACCGATGTGCACGTCAAGCGGGAAGGCAAGCGGCTCCGCGCGCCGGGGATTGCAGATAATGGCGCGGGCTTGGCCGCGCTGGTTGCGATCGCCCGAGCAATGGAAGACGGCAAGCTCCACGCGGAGATGACCATCGCGTTTGCCGCGGACGTGGGCGAAGAGGGCGAAGGAAATCTTCGCGGCATTCGCGCGCTCGTTGAGGAATATGGCGAGAGGCTTCGCGCTGTCATCGCGCTCGACGGCGCAGCCACGGATTACGTGACCACGCAAGGGCTGGCATCGCGACGAATCGAAGCCGCGGTGAGCGGCCCCGGCGGGCATAGCTGGTCGGATTTCGGCGCGCCGAATCCGATCACGGCGCTCTCGCGCGGGATCGTCAAATTCTCGTCGCTATCAGTGCCCGATTCGCCGCGTACGTCGTTCAATTTTGGAATGATCGAGGGCGGCACCTCCATCAATTCCATCCCGATTCGCGCGGCGGTTAAAGTCGACCTTCGCTCCGAAGATGAGATGGAGTTGAAGAAGCTCGAATCAGAATTGCGCGACGCTTTGCA
>DASPVY010000422.1:0-4427 GCA_035622115.1 Candidatus Acidiferrales bacterium | reverse complement strand
GGCTGGCGGCCGAATTTATTGACGAGGTAGCAATAATTGTCGAGGACGGAGCGATCGCAGATCACGTGCGGCGCGCGACGCGAGGCATCGAGCTCGGCAGCGATCTGCGCGTGAAGAATCCAGAGCTGGCCTTCGAGCGTGGTGGCGGCGTTAACCGGAAACGGCGATTGGCGCGCGACTTCGGTGACGAGCTCGACGTTGTAGTGGGCTTTCTTCAGAAGCGAGCAAGTTTCGTAGGCCAGCGTGGTTTTGCCGACGCCGTGAGTGCCGATGAGGGCAAGTTTCAATGGAACGAGCCTCGTGTGAATCTTTCGCTTCACTTCTAACACAGAATCGTCCGGCAGCAAATTGACGGGACAGGCGTTGCCTCGGGAGCGGCGCGCGAATAGAATCGCGTGTTTGAAAAAATCGGGAGTGAAGGGACACACGTAAAAATGAATTTATCGGGCCGCGGTCTGGCTGTCGGAATAATTTTGATCGCAATTGTTGCGGTTACGTCGCGGGCGCAGCAATCGAGCGCACCGGCGAAGCCTCAATTCGTAACCGACGCCACCGCAGCTGCCGATCAGCAGATCATTGCTGAGATCGGAGCGCACAACGAGATTATGGCCAACCTCGAATATCTTTCGGACATGATCGGCCAGAGGCTCACGGGATCGGCAAATTTGAAAAAGGCGAATGATTGGACGAAAGAAAAGTTCGGCGCGTACGGCCTGGCGAATGCGCATCTCGAATCGTGGCAGATCGCGCATACCTGGACGCGCGGGAGCGCCAGTGGCCGAATCCTTTCTCCGGCGGAGCATCCTTTGGCACTGGCATCGTACGCGTGGGCGCCCGGCACGAACGGAGCTGTCCATGGACCGGTGGTTTACGTGAAGGCAACCTCGATCGATGAATTGCAGGCGTACAAGGGCAAGCTGGCCGGCGCGATCGTCATCATGACTGAGCCGTTGCTTCTGCCCGCGCCCGATACGCCAGCCGTCAATCCATTGCTCGTACCTTACGGCGACAACGTCGTGCTCGTAGCGCCGAGGCGGCCGGGGGAAACGCCAATTCAATACGGCCCGGAGTATCAGAAGTACATCATCGCGAGAAACGAATTCTTTAAGGCTGAAGGAGTGAACGCGATCCTCGCGGATTCCGGAAAGCCGGATGCCCTGTTCAACATGACGGGCATGGGCGGCCGGAACTACATGATCGCGCCAGTCCCGGCGGCGTTTGCCACGTCAGAGAGCTATTCGCTAATCTGGCGGCTGATGCAACGCGGGCCCGTGGAAGCCGAGATCGACATCCGCAATTCAATCGGCGATCAGCCCACGGATGTTTACAACACGGTCGCGGAAATCCCCGGCAGCGAGAACCCGGATGAATTCGTGATCGTGGGTGGGCATCTGGATTCGTGGGATCTGGGCACGGGGACTACCGACAACGGGACGGGATCAATGGTGGCGCTTGAAGCGGCGCGCGCCATGGAAAAGCTCGGTTTGAAGCCAAAACGGACGATCCGGTTCGTGCTGTTCAGCGGCGAAGAGCAGGGTCTGAATGGATCGCGGGCGTACGTCGCGGCGCATGCGTCCGAGCTGCCGAAAACGTCAGCGGCACTGATTGATGACACTGGCACGGGTAAAATCATCAGCTTTGGATTGATGGAAAATTATCAGGACGCGGAAATCATGCAGGCGGTGGTTGCGCCGTTACGATCGCTCGGGATGCTGGAAGTAAGCGAGCGCAAACTTGGGGGCAGCGACCATGCGTCATTCGACGCGGCGGGTGTCCCGGGATTCTACGGCATCCAGGAGCCAGCACAATATTTCCAGACGCACCACTCTCAGGCGGACACCTTCGATCAAGCGCACGAGGCGGATCTCATACAGGGGGCGCAGGTGATGGCGGTGACCGCGTACAACATTGCGCAACTGGATAATTTGCTTCCGCGCAGAGCGGCGCCCCCAGTGGCGAGCGCGCACTGATCGATTGATTGGGCGCCGTGCGTCATCGGGCGCCAGTCGAGAAATTTCATGAGAGCCGTGATTCAGCGCGTAACCCGGGCGCGGGTGATGGTGGATGGGCGCGTGACGGGAGAAATTGACGCAGGGCTGGTGGTGTTGTGTGGCGTGGGCGTGAATGATGCGGAGGACGTTCCGGCTGCAATGGCCGAGAAAATCGTGCACCTGCGAATTTTCAACGATGAAAACGGGAAGATGAATCGCTCGCTCAAAGAATCGGGCGGGGCAATGCTGGCGATTTCGCAATTTACTCTCTATGGTGATACACGCGGCGGGCGAAGGCCCAGCTTCATCGGAGCAGCGCCTGCGGAAAAAGGCAAAGAGCTATACGAGGAATTTGTGCGTGCAGTGGAGTTTTTGGGAGTGCGAGTGGCGACTGGAATTTTTCAGGCCCACATGTCGGTTGAATTGATGAATGACGGGCCAGTGACGATACTCGTGGACTCGGACAAGACGTTTTGAGAGCTGCTGAAGAGAGCAGCGCGATGGTGAAAGCTGTTAAGGCGGAAGGACTTCGCGTGCGAACGGCAGAAGGCGCAGACGTCACGCAGTTGCGAGAGCTGTGCCGCCAGCTTGGCTCTCCCTCGAGCGAAGAACAGGTGCGAGCGCGATTCGATGCGATCGAGACGGCGAAGGAACACGCGCTGTTCGTCGCGGCGGAATCGGGCGGTGCGGTTGTGGGGTTTGTAGACGTATTCGTCTTTCGCACCATCGAATCGGACCCGCGCGGTGAAATCGGCGGACTGGTTGTGGATGAGAATCGCCGATCACGGGGAGTGGGCGAAGTGCTGATGACGCGGGCCGAAACTTGGGCGCGGAAAAAAGGCTGCGCGGAGATGACAGTGCGTTCGAACGTCGTGCGGGAACGCGCGCATGCATTTTACGAACGGATCGGCTACCAGCACGTAAAAACACAGAAAACATTCCGCAAGGATCTTTAGGGCGAAAGTGGCGCGGCCTTGCAAGACGAGGACGGCGCTTTGCCGCAACGTCGCGCGACACCTGCACGTTACGACACCCTCCGGTTGAAACCTGCAATTTACATCGGATTACGATATAATCGTACTCGGATATGTCCAAGCCCAGCGGAGCCCGATTCAACTACGAAGCGCTGGCCTCGTTCCGCTATGCGATTCGCCGTTATCTGAACTTCAGCGAGCGCAACGCGCGTGCGGCGGGGCTCGAGCCGCAGCAATATCAAGCGCTTCTTGCCGTGAAGGGCGTTTCGGCCAAGCAGAGAGCCACGATCGGCCTTCTCGCCGAGCGGCTGCAAATCCAGCATCACAGCGCAGTGGAATTGATTGACCGGCTGGAAAAGCGCGGACTGGTCCGGCGCACGCGCAGCCGGGAGGACCGCCGCCAGGTGCTGGTGCAACTGACGCCAACCGGCGACCGGAAGCTCAAACACATATCCCTTCCGCATCGCGAAGAACTTCGAGTTGCGGGGAGCCGGCTGCTTCGGGCACTGGAGGACTTCATTTCGCACGACCGCGTGCGATCGAGTGCGAGAGACCGAAATTCGAATTCCGACCGGCGTCGCGCGGGAATCACGAGCACCGCCACGAGGTAAGACGTGCGACTCGTGTGGCCGCTCGACACATCCATATTCGGTGAGCGCGTAATGCGCGCGAGGTAGAAGTTGATTGGAGATATTGCAGGTCCGGGGCATCCAGCGCCGATTTCCGGTTACCGGATGGGAATGATTTCTCTGCTTGCGGCTGCGATCGGCAGCTTCGCCGGACTGATCGCGTACCTCCTCTACGATCTGATCGGTCTATTAACGAATCTTTCCTTTTATCACGAGTGGTCGTTTCACTTCCGGAGTCCTGAACACACCCAGATCGGGCTGTGGGTGATCGTCGTGCCGGTGATCGGCGGATTGATCGTCGGCATAATGGCGAAATTTGGATCGGAGAAAATCAAAGGGCACGGAATTCCAGAGGCGATGGAAGCCGTGCTGACGACGCGCAGCCGGATCGAAGCCAAGGTGGCAATCTTAAAGCCGCTTTCGGCGGCGGTGGCGATCGGGACGGGCGGCCCGTTCGGCGCGGAAGGGCCGATCATTCAAACCGGCGGTGCGTTCGGATCGGTGATCGGACAGATGGTTTCGACAACGGGGTCCGAACGCAAAGTGCTGCTGGCGTGTGGAGCGGGCGCGGGGATGGCGGCGACGTTCAACACGCCGATTGCAGGAGTGATTCTTGCGATTGAGTTGCTGCTTTTCGAGTTTCGCGCGCGATCATTCATTCCCCTAGTGATTGCGAGCACGCTGGCGACTAGCGTGCGATATCTGCTGTTGGGACAGCGCTCGATGTTTCAAATGGGCAACGCGGATTTTGGCGTGCCTTACGGGCTGCCGTTCTATCTGCTCCTCGGAGTGATTTGTGGCATCGCGGCGATCGGATTTACGAAGCTGTTGTA
>DASPVY010000421.1:0-13774 GCA_035622115.1 Candidatus Acidiferrales bacterium | reverse complement strand
GGGCTCAGGCTGATCGAGAACTGGCCCGTGGTTCCATCGCCGCGGATGAATGGAAGCTCCACGTTTTCGATCAGGGCGCCGCGAAGCGCTCCGTAGATCCCCTCCGCCAGCACTTTACGCCGCGAGGGCACGATGAATTCCGCGAGCGGATGCCCCACAAATTCGGCTTCGTGGTGGCCGGTTTCAAAGCAGCGGCGGTTCGCGTAGCTGATCAGCCCGGCCGTATCCAGCACGAGAATCATGCTGCGCGTGTTGTTCAAAATATTTTTGTTGAAGTCGCGCTCGCGTTGCAATTGCGCTTGAAAGAATTTCTGCTCGGTGACGTCGAGCATCAGCCCGCGATATTGCACGACGTGGCCCTCCGCATCGCGAACCACGAGAATGTTCTGCAGCGTATGAATCCAGGCGCCATCCCGGCGCAGCAACACCTCTTCGTGGTTGCGCAGTACGCCGCCATTCGCCGCGGCGTGAACGCAGCGGCGTCGCAGATCGGGCCGCAGGCAAAGCCGCTCGAATAAATTCACGTTGTTTAGCTCGTCGCGGCGCTGGTACCCAAGCATTCGCACCAATGCGTCGTTCACTTCGATGAAATCGCCGTTCGGAGTGCAGAAGAAGACGCCTTCTTGAATGTTGTCGAAAAGCTCGCGATAGCGCCGTTCGGCCTCACGGCGCTCGGTAATGTCCTTTAGCACGTGGACCGTTCGAAGATCCTCTTCCGGCAGGCTTCGCAGCCGCGATGTCGAGACCAGGTATGTCCGCTCCTGCGCGGAATGAACGTACTCTTCCGAGCCTTCCCGGGCATTGCGGCAGAATCGGCAACCCTGATTGCTTTTTTCCGCGGTCAGCGGATGGAGCGTCTCCATGTGCCGCCCGATGAGTTCCGAAGGACGCTGCCGCAGGTGACCGGCCAGCGAACGATTCACGCGCAGAATTCGATCGCTTGCGTCGTGGACGACGATGAAGTCCGTAATCGCGTCGAAATCTTCGATCCATTGTTTCTTCGATCGTTCGATCCACGCGAACAAGCGCGCATTTTCGAGCGCTACCGACGCGTGGCCTGCCAACGCGTCGAGCAAATGCCATTCCGCCGTCGTCAACGGGCGTGCGCTTCTGGCGATGCACAACACGCCCATCAAGTCACCTTCGCTACCCGTGAGGCGCGCCAGTGCGACGTGCGTGCCGCCAATTTCTTTCGCCAGCGCTTCGCCGAAGATCGTCTTCGTCGATCCCGTTCGCACGGCCTCCGCGGCACTCCAGCTCATTTTCGACAGACTCGCCGCAAGCTCGATCTGCAAATTGCGCGGAAGCCCGGCTGCGTCACCGTTCGCTGAAACGACTTCCCAGTCTGCGCCTCGCACCAGGACCAGCGCGGCAGACGTTGCTTCCAGAATTTCGGCCGCGCTGGAAGTCAGTCGCTTGACGAATGCGGTTGGACCGATGGAAGGTTTTAGCTCACGAGTGGCTGCAGAAAATTGCGCCAGCGGCGTCTCGAAGGGACCACGGAGACGCGACGACACTTCGCGAGTGTTCTTCGCTGCACGCATGGAGGAGTCGGGGCCTGCGTGAATATCTGCAAAGTTTTAGAATCACATCCAAGCTAATGTCTCATCTCATTTTGAGTCAAGATTTGCACTGCGAGACGTGCTGAAACCGATACTCACCCCTCGGGCGGCTCCGTCGCATTCTGAGACGCGGGCCCCTGAATATCTTCGTTGTTGAGACGCTCGCCGGCCACGACCTTCCAGCACCGCTCGCAGCATGTCTTTTCAAGCCTTTTAAAAACAGTCGCTTACCGGCACATTTGACGCTTCGGTCAGCACCTAAAACTCGGCCCCGCCACTGGCAACTTCCGTGCATTTTCATTTGCGGGTTTCTGCGAGTCTTGCGGAAGTGTGCGCGAATTTTCGAGTTCGAGGACTCGTCGCCGTAGCGGGCAAGCCTTGCTGCTGGCGTGATGCTCGAGCAGCAAGCGGAGGCAATTCGAAATGACGATCGCGAAAAAGCTCTACCTGGGGTTCGGCGCCATTCTGGCGATCATGATGCTGCTGTTTGTTCTCGGCCTCCTCACCGAAACGCGCGAGCACCGTACACGCTCCGTCGCCATGACTACTCTTTCTGACGTGCAGACGATCGAAGGTATCCGCTTCCAGGTACTGGTCGAAGGGCTTGAGCTTCGGAACTATCTGCTCAGCGGCGACGTCCGCGATGAAGACAAAGTGACCAAGATTCACGGCGATCTCATGAACCTTCTCCGCGAAGGCGAGACGAGTGCGAGAGACACTCGGCTCCGCGCCACGCTCGCCCAGGTCGAGGAAGGCGAGCACGCCTGGATGGACAACTTCGCCAAGCCTCTCATCGCCAAGCGACATCAGGTGGATGCCGGCGACGCAACCGTTTCCGATCTTCAAATTTTCTACCTTCAGCAGAATCCAAGCGCGTGGATGAGCAAGACCTCGGTCCTGCTCGATGACGCGAGCCATGTGATCGGGCAGGCTCTCGATGAATCGAATGCGTCGGCCGCAAGCGCGGCAGTGTGGAGCACAGTTGCCACTTTCGTTGGAATCCTCATTGCCATCCTCATGGGCATCGGAATCGCCTACTACACATCGCTCTCCATCAC
Source organism: Candidatus Acidiferrales bacterium (assembly GCA_035622115.1). Classification (GTDB taxonomy): domain Bacteria; phylum Acidobacteriota; class Terriglobia; order Acidiferrales; family UBA7541; genus Palsa-147. The sequence continues at coordinate 11,154 of DASPVY010000421.1, read as the reverse complement.
CTTGCCGCTGAGCCATTTGATCAAGGTCGCGCGGGAAATCGGCGACACCGGAAACATGGATCAGACCATCGACATTCACCGTGACGATGAAGTTGGCCAGCTCGCCGCCTATTTCAACAACATGATCACGCACCTGAAAGGCATGGCCGCGCTTTCGGCTTCGATTGCCGAAGGCCAACTCGACGTCACCGTAACTCCGCGATCCGAGCGCGATACTCTGGCCAACGCTTTCGCCCGGATGGTCGCTGGCCTCCACGACATCGTCCGCCAGGTCCGCAATAGCGCCGCGCAGGTCGCCGACGGCTCCTCGCAAATGGCCAATGCTTCGGACGAGTCCGCGAAGGTCAGCATCCAGGCTGCCGCCGCGATTGACGAAGTCACCAGCACGATGCACGAGATGAGCATCAACGTTCAAAATGTCGTTAAGAACACGCAAGTTCAGGCTTCCAGCGTAGCCGAGACTTCCGCGTCGATCGAGCAGATGGTCACTTCGATCCAGCGGGTCGCCGATACGGCCAAGGTGCTCCTCGACATCGCTTACCGTTCCCGCGAAGAGGTCCACACGGGTATCGCTACCATGGAAAAGACCACCGACGGTCTCAATCGGACCAACACCGCCATTCAATCTTCGTCCCACATTATCGACGCGCTAGGCCGCCGCGCCGACGACATCGGCAAGATTGTCGAGGTGATCGACGATCTCGCCGAGCAAACGAACTTGCTGGCGTTGAATGCCGCCATCGAAGCTGCGCGCGCCGGAGAACACGGTCTCGGCTTCGCCGTCGTCGCCGAAGAAGTCCGCAAGCTCGCCGAAAAATCCACCCAGTCCACCAAGGAGATTTCCGACCTGATCGAAGGAATTCAGAAAGAGGCGCGCCAGGCCGTCGAGAACATGGAGAAGAGCACGGCGATGGTTCAGGACGGACTGGCTCTCGGCAACGACCTGAACACTGCGCTCGCAAAAATCTCGAACGTGGTCACCGAAGTCTACAAGTTCGCGCAGGAAATCGGCGCGGCTACCACGGAGCAATCGAACGGCTCCGCGCAAATCGCGAAAGCGACAAATCGCCTCACGGAAATCACGCAGGAGATCAACTCCTCGGTCGAAGAGCAGGCCTCCGGGGCGCAAGCGGTGGTTCGCGCGATGGAAAAAATGCGCGAGCTCGTCCAGCAATCCACGTCAAGTTCCACGCAGCTCGCGGCCACCGCCGAGCAAATGTCGCGCCTCTCGCACGGGCTGATCAAGTCTACGGACCGCTTCCAGTTGTCCTTGAATAATAATGGCGAGAAGCGCCAGCCGTCCTCGCGCCTCGCCGGTGGCCAACCCGCGCCGCGTCTTTCTGCTGAACGCTATGCGGAGCTCGTGAACTCCTAGCCTCCGGGCGAAGGTAAATGGACAAGGAACTCCAAGTCGTCGGCTTCCGCATCGGCAACGAGACCTTCGGTTTGCCGATTGCAATCGTTCGGGAGATCGTCCGCGTCCCGACGATCACCGCAGTTCCCAACGCCCCGGACTACATCGAAGGCGTCATCAATCTGCGCGGCAAGATCATTTCGGTTGTGGATCTCCGCAAACGTTTTGGGGAGAGGGATACCCAGATCGGCAAGAAGACCCGCATCGTGGTTGTCGAACTGGCCGAACGCTCCGTTGGCTTGCTGGTGAACTCGGCCTCTGAGGTGCTGCGCATCCCGCCCGCGGATATCGAAGCGCCTCACGATCTGTTTCAAGATGGCGAAGTGGACTACGTCACCGGCGTGGCCAAGTTGAAAGGCCGCTTGGTCATTCTTTTGAACCTCAACAAGGTGATCCGCCGGTCGGAGCTCGCGCTACTGCCCGGTTTTGCAGAAAGGTCTTCAGAGCTGGAACCAAGCGCAGTGTCGCACAAATGATTGCGCTCAATTTGCACTAGGAACAGCGAGAGAATATGGCTACGCTCACGACACAAGTTCCGCTCACCGATTCGGAACTGAAGCTCCTGCAAACGTTGATTTATCAGGAATGCGGCATGCATTTCGACGAACGCCGCACCCACTTCCTGCGCGACCGTTTGCAGCGCCGGCTGACAGCTTGCGGCCTCGATTCGTTCTACGCCTACTACCGCCTGCTCAACAGCCGTGAGGGCAGGCATGAGCTCAACGCTCTGCTCGAACATCTGACCGTCAACGAGACCAGTTTCTTTCGCGTCAAGCCACAGCTCGAACTCTTCCAGAAATTTGTCCTCGAGGACATCCTGCACCACAAGCAGGAACGCCGCGATTGGTCGCTGCGCATCTGGAGCGCCGGCTGCTCCACCGGTCAGGAACCCTACTCGCTCGCCTTCCTGGTCTGCGACGCGCTGGCTTACTACTACCTTCGCAACCCGCTGCCCTTTGATATGCCGGTTCCGAAGCCGCTGATTCCACCTCCCTGGAGAGTCGAGATTCTGGCTTCCGATATCAGTTTTTCGGCTCTGATCGCGGCCGGACAAGGCGTCTACACAGACGCCCAGATGGAACCCGTCGACTACACCACCAGATTGCGGTACTTCGAGCGGAACGAAGAAAAGTATGTCGTCAAGCAGTCCCTCAAAAATCTCGTTCAATTTGATTTTCACAATTTGAAAACCGAATTTCTGCCTCAGCGAAACGACATTATTTTCTGCCGCAACGTCATGATTTACTTCGATGAAGCCGAACAAAAGCGAGTGATCGAAAAGTTCTACCATTGTCTCAATCCCGGCGGGTATTTGTTCGTCGGCCACGCCGAAAGTCTCTTCGGCCTTTCGGCGAAGTTTCAAATGATTCACCAGAACAACGCTACCGTTTACAAGCGGATCGAGGGGGTTTAGTGAATATCTTCGGCGACGAGCGCGGCGCCGAGCTGCGCGAGATCTTCTTCGAAAGCGCCGCGGAGCTTCTCCAGGCGATGAACGAGGGAGGTCTCATTCTCGAAGAACGTCCCGCCGACGTGGAGACGATTCGCAAGGTTCGTCGCGCCGTTCACACGCTCAAGGGCGATTCCGCTTCCTGCGGCTTTCGCGAGCTCAGCAAGCTTTCTCATGAACTGGAAGACGTTCTGACCTCCGAGAAAGTCGGCTCGATTGGCAGCGCGCTCGCCGAAATCGTGCTCGCCGCCGCCGACACTTTTCACACCATGCTCGCGGCCTATCGCGAGGGCCAGCAGCCGCCGCCGGGTAATGCGCTCAGTGAGCACATTCGCCGCCTTCTCGCGGTGGCCTCCGAGCCCGCTCCAGCCGCTACGGTCCCTGCCGCCGCCGCTACTGCCGGCAATCGCCTCGCCGGGCGCTTCGCCTGGACCGAATACGAGCGCCTCATGATTTCGCAGGCTGCGGGGCGTGGTGAGTCCGTCTATAACATCGTCGCGCGGCTCGCTCCCGACGTTGAAATGCCGGCTCCGGTCGTTCAGCTGGTTCGCAGCGCGCTTCAAAGCGTTGGGACCCTTCTGGCGTTCCGTCCCGACGAGAGCGAGGATATTGCCAAGACTCGACAGGTCGAAGCCGCTCTCGCCAGCTCTCAGAAGCCCGACGTGTTGCAGCGGCGATGCAAGATTCCGCCGGTCATTTCCGAAGTGCGCGTCGAGCCCGTGGTCGCAGCGCCCACCGCGAAGCGCGATCTCCTGGACATCTTGCTCGAGTCCGAGGCCGCCGCCGTCGCGTCCGGCATCTCGATAGCCGCAGCTCCTGCCGAAAGTTCAAAACAAGCGCCTGGCGTCGAACGCCGTGCGGCGTCGGCAAGCTCCTCCGGTTCGTCTATCGCCGAGAACACATTGCGCGTGGAAGCAGGACGAATCGACAATGTCATGAATCTTGTCGGCGAATTGATCATCGGCAAGTCCATGCTTCATCGCGCGATTCTCGAGTTTGAGAAAGCGCATCCGAAAGATCCTCTGCGTGGCAGATTTTCCGATGCCATGGCGTTTCAGGCCCGAGTTCTGAACGAGCTGCAGAAATCCGTCATGAAAATCCGGATGGTCCCGGTCGAGCAGCTGTTTCGACGGTTCCCGCGCGTCGTCCGCGACGTCGCCAAGGAACGCAACAAGGATATCGGCCTCGAGTTGAATGGCCAGACAACTGACCTGGACAAGAGCATCCTCGACGCGCTCGCCGAACCTCTCGTGCATATCGTTCGCAACGCCGCGGACCACGGAATCGAGTCCACTCCCGAACGGATCGCCTCCGGCAAGCCGCCTCGCGGAACGATTCGCCTGAATGCTTTTCACCAGGGCAATCAGGTCGTGGTCTCGATTTCCGACGATGGCCGCGGATTGAACCGCGGCAAGATCGTCGAACGCGCCATTGAGAGCGGCATTATCACCAAGGCCGAGGCCGAGCGTATGAATGAAGCCGAAGCCCTTCAGCTCATTTTTAGGCCCGGCTTGAGCACAGCCGATCAGGTCACGCAAATCTCAGGCCGGGGCGTCGGCATGGATATCGTGCAGAGCGTCCTGCAGCGCATGAAAGGCTCGGTCAACATTGAGACTGAGGTAGGTAAAGGCACCACGTTTCTTCTCATGTTGCCTCTAACGCTCGCGAGCATTCAGGCGCTGATGTTCCGCGTTTCCGGCCGCCTTTACGCCGTACCGCTGTCCTCAGTGGTCGAAATCACGCGCGCCCATGAATCCGAGGTCCACGCTGTGGACGGCCGCGAAGTGCTTCGCCTCCGCGATCAGATACTCGCGCTCGTGCGACTCGATCAGCTTTGCGGCGCCGCTCCGGGCCCCAAACCGAAGCGCCTTTTCGTCGTCGTGATTTCCTCCGGCTCGCGAAAGTTCGGACTCGTGGTGGACCATTTGATCGGCGAAGAAGAGTTGGTGATGAAGGCGCTCGACGATCGGGTCGTTTCCTCCGATCTCGTCAGCGGCGCCTCGATTCTCGGCGATGGCACGGTCGTCCTGATTCTGAATATTGCGGCGGTGATTTCGCGCTTTGCCAAGACCGCTCCGCTCGGAGCGATTGCATGAGTGGGCAGATTCGCGTCCTCGTGGTAGACGACTCTGCGCTCATGCGCAAGCTGATTCCGCAGATCCTCGCGCATGATCCTTCGATCGAAGTGGTCGGTACGGCGATGGACGGCTCATTCGGCTTGAAAAAGATTGAAGAGCTGCGGCCGCACGTCGTCACGCTCGATCTTGAGATGCCCCGCATGGATGGCATCGAAATGCTCCGCGCAATCACCCGAAAGCATCATGTACCCGTAATTATTGTGAGCTCGCACACCGAGCGCGGCGCCAGTTCCACGCTCAAGGCGCTCGCGCTTGGCGCATTCGATTTCGTGTCCAAGCCCCACGACGCCGCCGGCAATCTCAACTCGATTGCGGCCGAGCTTATGTTGAAAATCAAGGTCGCTGCCTCTTCGGGCGCTCCCAAGATGATTCTGACTGTGCCGACGCAAAAGCAGAAGGGCACGCGGCCCCTCGAAGAACGCCGGAACCCGTCGCGCGTCGCGGCCATCGGCATTTCCACCGGCGGCCCCGCGGCGCTTCAGTACGTTTTCTCGATGCTGCCGGAGGATTTTCCCGGATGCATTCTCGTCGTTCAGCACATGCCGGAAGGATTTACAGACATGTTCGCGCGCCGGCTGGATGAATCCTGCGCGATCGAAGTCAAGGAAGCGCGCTCGGGCGATATGCTGCTCGCCGGACGCGCGCTCATCTGCCCCGGCAATCGCCACATGAAAGTTCGGCGGCTCCCGCAGGGCGATATCGCGGTTCTGGACGATCATCCGCCGGTGAACGGGCACCGTCCTTCGGCCGACGTTCTTTTCTATTCCGTCGCGCGGGAATTCGGCAGTGCGTGTTTAGCCATCATCATGACCGGCATGGGCGACGACGGCGTCGCCGGAATTGGCGCCATTCACGCTGCAGGCGGCGTGACCATCGCGCAGAACTCCGATTCCTGCGTGGTGGACAGCATGCCCCGCTCAGCCGTTGAACGCGGTTTCATCGATCGCGTGCTGCCGCTTTCCAACATCGCCGGGTTTCTCCAGGCGCAGTGCATCGCCGATCGATTTCAGCAGGAACTCGCCTCCCTTTCTCCGACCGACGTCGAGGCGGGCGTTGAACATGGCACTAGAAGGAGACCCTCATGAAACAGTTCGAAGCTCTCTTGCGCAAGGATAATCAGCCCGTGCGCTATCTGGTGGTTGACGATTCCGTCTTCGCACGCAAGAGCCTCGCCAAAATGATCGAGGCTTTCGGCGGCTCCGTCGCTGGCGAAGCCGGTGACGGTCTCACCGCCATCACCGAATACGGCCGCACGAAACCGGACATCGTGCTGATGGACATCACCATGCCGCAAATGGAGGGCATCGAGGCCGTCGAACGCATCGTTCGCGAGCATCCCGAAGCGCGCATCGTCATGGTCTCCTCCGTGGGCTATCAGGACAACATTCTGGCCGCCCTGCAGAAGGGCGCGCGCCACTTCGTTCAGAAGCCGGTAAAGCCGGATACCCTTTACGAAATCATCCGTTACGTTTTAAGTGACGAAGGTGTCACCGCTTCCGTCTAATCCCAGGGAGTCGCGCCATGAAACTAGAACTGATTCAGCCTTTTATCAGCGCCGTCGACGCAGTTCTTGCCGACACGATGCAGTGCCCTATCACCATCCACGATCTCAGCATGGAGGATGACGCCTATCGAAAGAAGGGCGTGGCGGCGTTGATCGCGTTCAAAGGCGCGATCGAAGGCCGCGTGATCCTCGATATGGAATTGTCACCAATCGCGAAAGTCGCCAGCTATCTGGCTGGTGAAGACATCACCCTCGACGATCAGATTATGCGCGAAACAGTTTCCGAACTGGCCAACATGGTCATCGGCAACGCCGTCACGATTCTCAACGATCGCGGCTCGAGTTTTAAGGTTTTCCCGCCGGAGCTGATTTCAGAAGATCAGATCAAATGCAACAGCGTGGATACCGAAGCGACCGTACTTTCCTTTCAGACCGAGCATGGCAACGTCTACATGAACATCTCGCTGCACTACAATCGCCGTCGCCAGCGCGAGCGCAGCGTCGTCGCCGTCTCTTAACGGAAGTCCCGTCGCCTGGGAAGCGAAGTTTCGATCAGGAAAGATTTTCTGCGGGTGTTTCAGCTGGCGCTTACTTTGACGCGTTCGAGTGGCTCGTTCACTCCGGGCTGGACATATTCCGCAGCATGGATGAAGAATCCCGTCGAAGTTTGTTCCACACGCACAATCCGCGCCGGCACAAAAATATTTTCCGAAGCATCGGCATAGGGTACGGAAATCAAGATTTGCGAACTTTCCTCGTAGCGGCGATGGCTTCGGAAATTCAATCCGTCTGCAACAACTTCTTCGCACACAGCCAGTTCGTCATCCGTCTCCGCCTGGCGAATGCATGCCGTGAGATGGGTTTTCAAGCGCAAATTGTGGCGGCGCGCGTTCGATCCACCTCTTTCGCTTCGCCCCGAATTCGGAATCTCACGCTCGGAATCAGCGTCTGAATGCGGGTCGGCTTCCGCTGGCGTGGCCCGGGTCCAAATCCGGGGCACGTTGCACGTTTTGCAGTGCCGCACGAGCCCTCGATTCGCTTCGAATTCTTGCAGACGGATTGGATCTAGGTAGGCAAGTTCGCGCTCGCGGCAGTTCGCGCATTCCAGCAGAATTCGCGCCACCGCCTCTTCCGGCTTCTTCCATTCGGGAAAATCGACTCCCCACAAGTCCACGGATGTGTCGAGGCACTCGATCCCGTACAGCAAGTTGCCGCCTTGTTGTCCGAATTGACCGAGAACGCGAGTCATTCCACGTCGGCGCGACTCATTTTTCGCCGTGCGCTGCACGTGCAGCCGGTCGCCCTCATAAAGTTTGCGATCCGTCACGATTACCGCGCCGGCCCGGCTGACCATCATCGTGCGCGCGGCAGCCGTGAAAGGCTTTCCATCGCGCGCGGTTCCCGAGATCTTCAGCAAAAGCCTCAAGCAAATGCGGTCGCTTCGACGTGTGGCTGTTGCAGGCATTCCAACCCCCAAGAGTGAGGGACCCACTTCGAGCCTAGCACAACGAAATTCGCGCGGTATCGAAACGGCCGCCTGTGTTACCACATGTAAAACAGCAGCCGGATAAAGGAGAGTTCAAAAGCTGGTCAGTCTTCCACCGCGGCCTCGGCTCACTGTCGCAGCTTGCACAGGTTCAGGCATCATGGCAAGATTCTTCGAGTATTGCCCGCGTGCGCATCTTCGATTCTCTGCGTTCTGATGCTTCGCGCGATGGATTTTTTGGCGATATCGTCTAAGGGTTAGGACACGGCCCTCTCAAGGCCGGAATCGGGGTTCGAATCCCCGTATCGCTACCACACCAAGACCCTCAACTAACTATTTGTCGAGATGCCCTGGCAACCACTCCGAAGGGCACCGTTTTTCTTTTGGGGCAGATCGTTCTGCTTATGAGCTCTCTGAGAACAAGAATGTCTTGATAAGCAAGCTATTGGCTCGGTCGATCTCAATAGTCGTGAAAAAAGTCTGTCTGACTAGCGCATGGTTTTCTCGGAACATCGCATCCCTCTTCACATCCCTCCTCGATTTGCGGCGCGGTCCTTCTAAACGCTTAATTTTGTGATAGATGCAGTTCGTGTTTGGTCACCGGCCTTCGGCGTACGAATTGCACCAGTCCTCCCCAACGTAGCTGCTGAGAACGGCAACAAACTCTCGTTCGGTACTTGCCGAGGACGCCGGAGGACTCAAGGGGAGATTTACATGGAGACCGCCGTTGGGGTGTTCGACTCGCGCGACCATGCCGAGAAAGTGCTCAGAGAACTTCTGACACGCAACGTGCCCAGGGAGGCCATCGTGTTTCTGTCGCGTTCGGAAACCGTGGCTACGAGCGCGGCCAAAGAAGTCGGCGTCTGGATCGGAGTGTTGTTAGGCGGAACCGCGGGAATGACCACAGGAGTCGTGGCCGCCACCAAGTTTGCCGTTTTGGGGCTTGGCGAAGGTCTGGCGCTCTGCGTGGGTTGGACTGTGCTTCTTGCGGTTGCAGGCGCGATGGTGGGTTCCACCTGCGCAAAAGCGGAGTGCGAAAGCCGCGATGTTCCGCGCGCAATCCCCGGCCACCAGGACGCCGCTCCGTTTCATAATTTGTTAAACGACGGGCGATCCGTGTTAATCGTGCGTACGCCATGGCGAGACGTCGCAGGCGTCGCGTGCCAAACTCTCGATCGAATGGGGGCCCGGATGCACGGACAACCGGCGAATGCAGAAACTCAGTATTTCGCGCGGCGGATCGGCGACGTCAAATTGGTGGCATCCACCAAATAGCGGAATTCCGTTGTCACCCATTGCTTTCAATTGAATAATCTAACGGGAAATTGCGGGCGACTGATCGGAAGTTGCGCGCAATTTTTCGGCGGCGTCTTCGGGAGTGAGATCTCGCTGCGGGCTGCCGAGCATTTCGAAGCCAACCATGAATTTCCGCACGGTCGCCGACCGGAGTAGCGGCGGATAGTAATGAGCGTGAAGGTGCGATTCCGGGTGCGTTTGCTCATCCGCCGGGCTTTGGTGGAATCCCATTGAATACGGAAACGGCGCGCCAAAGAGATTGTCGTAGCGCGCGGTGAGACGCCGCAAAAGATCCGCCAGGTCGTCTCGCTCGCGATCTTCCAGTTGATCGAGCGAACCAAGATGCCTCTGCGCGATCACCAGAGTCTCAAACGGCCAGACCGCCCAGAAGGGCACGACGGCGAGAAACGAGTCGTTTTCGAAAACGACCCGCTCGCGCCATTTCGTTTCTTCGGAAGCGTAATCGCACAGCAGGCAACGCGCGTGCGCTTGCCGATACTCCGCGAGCGAGGCGATTTCTTTCGCCGGCTCGTTTGGAATGCTCGATGTAGCCCAGATTTGCGCGTGCGGATGGGGATTGCTGCAGCCCATCAACGCGCCGCGATTCTCGAAAATCTGGACGTGGCGAACCTCCGGCATGGCGCCGAGTTCCAAATATTGCTGCGCCCAAATATCCACAACCTTGCGAATCGCGGCCGCGTCCATCCGCGAGAGCGATAAATCGTGCCGCGGTGAAAAACAAACGACCCGGCAGAGGCCCGGCTCTGCGCGCACCCGCAGCAACTCGCTTACTCCGACTTCGATTTCCGGGGTGTCCGGCAAAACTGCCGGGAAATCGTTCTCGAATACGTAGCAGCCTTCATACAGGGGAGTTCTCACGCCACTCGCCCGAATCGTCCCGGGGCACATGTAGCACGATGGATCGAATCGCGGGCGTGCCGCCGTTTCCGCGCGTTCCACCTGGCCCTGCCACGGCCGCTCGGCGCGATGCGGCGAAACCAGCACCCATTCGCGATTCAAGGGGTTGAATCGGGCGTGCGGGTGTTCGCGCAGATCGAATTTGTCCGTTTTCATTTCGCGAAATTGTAGCAGACGCACTCATGGTTCTTGCTTTGGGGCGGATCGAACTTTCTCGCGATGCGCCATGCAGACCAGCACCGCCGCCGCATAGATCAGCAGGTTCACGCCGGTCGGGAGATCCCCGTGCAGCGCGTGGATCAATGTGGCCAGCGCAAATATGACCAACAAGAAATAACTTCCAACGAGATTGGTGGCTGGAATGAGAAACAGGAGCGCGGCCAAAATTTCTGGGCCGGAAATCATTGGACGGACCCAGGCGGGAAAGCCGGATTTGCTGAACGAATGAGCGGCGGACGGCGCAAATGCCAGCCAACTGGATTGCAGCAGTACCACGAGACCCACAGTCCAGCGCAGCAGGGCGATGGAATTTCTGCTGAGCCAGGAATTCATTTTCGGTCCTTTGCGCCGCTGCCCGGCTGCCCGGAACGGGCTTCGGTGAGCCGATGACTTGCGCGGGAATCGAGATCGAAGGCGTAAAACTTTTTCAATTCTTTGATGCGCTGGAGCGATTCCGGCCCAAACGGGCACTTCCCGTCAAACGCGTGGAGCACGATTCCTTCCAGCAGATCGCCAAGCGTCAGGTCGTGATACTCGGCGAAGGCTTTCAGGATTTTCAGCAGGCGTTTTTCCATGCGCACGCCGGTCTGCACGCGCTCGACGACGTACTTGCCGTTGCTGGCCATTCCCGGTTTCAAGGAGCCTCCTATGCTGTATCTATGTACCAGAGTACCACGGTAGGACTTTCAGTTCAACGAATATTCGCGGTGGTGAATCGCTGCGAGACGC
>DASPVY010000420.1:0-4659 GCA_035622115.1 Candidatus Acidiferrales bacterium | reverse complement strand
CTCACCAGCCGGAATTTTCGCGTTTTCGACGACGGCATCGAGGAACGCGTCGCCTATTTCGACGCGGGCAACGACCCGGCCAGCGTCGCGCTGGTGATCGACGCCAGCCCCAGCGTTCTTCCCGAAGCCGGCGCGATGCAGCGCGCGGCAAAAAGCCTTGCGGATATCCTGGCGCCTCGCGACGAAATCTCCGTCGTCGAATTCTCGGCGCACTCGTATGTTCTCTTGCCGTTTTCCCGCGACCGCGAGCAACTCGAAAGCGTGATTTCTCACGTGGATGTGAAAAAACTCTTCAGTGACACCGGTGGCTCGAACATCTACCAGACGGTTTATCTCACCGCCGCGAGATTGTTTCACGGCCGCGCGGGCCGCAAAGCCATTCTGCTCTTGACCGACGGCGAAGAAAGCGGTCTCAATCTTTTGATCGGCGAGTCCACCGCGCCGCCCCCCGGCGAAAAGTTCGCCAAGTTGGCGTTCGACGACGTCACCCAGACCCTGGCCGTGAATGGCATTGAATTGTTCGCCGTCTCCACCCAGAACCGCCCGAAGATCATGACTGACGCGTGGCTCGACGATCACCGTAACCAGACGCTCCTGACCGAAGCGGTGAGAGAAAAAGGAGTTCCGGCGTACACTCTCTTCCTCGCGGAACTGGTGCGCCGGGCCGGTGGCGGCCTTTATTTTATTCGCGAAGCGGAGAGCGGCCGCGACGCCTTCGCGCGAATCGCGGGCAATATTCGAAGCGAGTACACGCTTGGCTTTTATCCGTCCGGCGAGAACGCGGCGCGGCCCGGCTGGCATTCCCTCCGCGTCGAAGTCACCGATCCGGGATCCGGCGGCCCGCTCCGCGTCGTGAATCGTTCCGCATTCTACGTTCCGGCGCGGCCATCGCGCTGATGGCAGACAGAGACGCCTTGGTCCAAAGAAAAATATTTCGGCTGCGCTTGCCTTCGGGAACGCTCGAGCTCGGGCGTCGAACGCTGGTGATGGGCGTCCTCAATGTCACTCCGGACAGCTTCTCGGACGGAGGAAGATATTTCGAGACGCACTGGGCCGTCGAGCGCGCCCTGGCCATCGAAAAAGCCGGCGCCGACATTCTCGACGTGGGCGGCGAATCCACGCGCCCCGGCTCCGAGGCAATTTCCGCAGAACAGGAATTGGCGCGCGTGCGGCCCGTGCTGAAGGCCCTCGATCGCAGGCTGAAAATTCCCATCTCAATTGACACGCGCAAGGCCGCCGTGGCGGAAGCGGCGATCGATGCCGGGGCACAAATCATCAATGATGTCACCGGCCTGAAAGCCGATGCCGCGCTCGCGAAAGTCGCCGCTCGCTATCGCGTCCCGATCATCCTGATGCACATGCGCGGCGACCCTCGCACCATGCAGAAAGGCCCGTTTGCGCGCCACGTGGTTCGCGACGTCATCGCCGGATTGCAGCGCTCGATTGCCGTCGCGCGCCAAGCGGGCGTGCCGAAATCGCAAATCGTCGTCGATCCCGGAATCGGCTTTGGTAAGAGCTTCAAACAAAACTACCAGCTGATCGCCGGGCTGCCGGAACTGAGGAAATTGGGCTGCGCGATTCTGATTGGCACTTCGCGAAAAGGCTTTCTCGGCGACACGCTCGGCAAGCCTGCCGGCGAACGCGTCTGGGGCACAGCAGCCACGGTCGCAGCGAGCATTCTCAATGGCGCACACATCGTCCGCGTGCATGACGTCGAAGAAATGGTGCAGATTGCGCGCGTCACCGATCGCGTGCTCGAAGCCGCTCGCCTCCCGCATTGATCTGCGGGGTCTCGCCATGTGGGGTCCGTCGCCGTCGTCATGTGGGGTCCGTCGCCATGATTCATGCTGACCACGCGGCGTTCCGTCGCGTTCGCTATGGATTTATGCTTCGGTGTTCTCATTAGACGGACCACTCTCGGTTTTTCCCGCTGCGGTTTTCTGCCGCGGGACTTTCAACCTCCGCGCCTTCGCCTTCGCCATTCACTTGCCGCGTTCACGTTTCCGCCGCTCTCCTTCCGCCTGTGCTCGCGTCTATTGCCGTTCTCTCCCTTTGCCGGCCGACGACCTGCTCAGCCATGCGCCGGATCGCGTCGCTGCTGCGGCACACGTCTTCAGAAGACGTCGCCCAGGAGGACACGCTGATTCGCATAGCTCGGCGTCCCTTCCAGATTGTTCCTCCGCACCAGCATGTGCCGTCTTCTTGAACAGCCTCGATTACTCGTTCCGTCTCCTCGTCTGTCCCGAACGCGACGAGGACCTGATTCAGTTCGACCTCGTTCAGCACCTCGAAGCCCGCTTCGGATAGGTTCTTCGCAAACTCGCTCGCGTGCCGGCATGTGCGTTCCACCATCTCGGCCACTCCGTTTTTCCCCAGGTAGCGCAAAGCCGCCCAAAGTTCAACGGCGCGGGCCCGTCGCGACGAGTCCGGACACCACTGCATTGGTTCGCGGTTTGAGAGCGAACCGTAATAGGCCCCGGAGATCGCCATCGCGCGGTGAAGCGCTTCTCGGTCACGCACGATGGCGATGCCGCAATCCTGAGGTGTATTGAGCCACTTATGCCCGTCGGTGGCCCACGAGTGTGCCGCCGTCAGGCCCTCGACCAGATGCCGCCGAGCGGGTGCAGTTGCCGCCCAGAGACCGAAGGCCCCATCCACGTGGACCCATGCGCCTGTGCTTTGCGCGATTTCACATATATCGCCAATCGGGTCGCATGAACCCGTGTTTACGTTTCCGAGTTGCGCACAGATGATGGCTGGACCCCGGAGATCCGGAATCTGCGACGCCAGCATCCGGCCCTGCGAGTCCACTGGCACACGGATGACTCGATCGCGCCCGAAGCCGAGCAGAGCAAGCGCTTTCAACATGGTGGCGTGCACCTCATCGCCAACTACAACGTTCATCGGCGGGGCTCCAAACAAGCCATCTCGCTCCACATCCCACCCCATGTTCCCAAGAAGAGATGTCCTGGCAGCAGCCAACGCTGTCACGTCTGCCATTTGTGTGCCTGTCACCAGCGCGCCCCCGGCCGACTTCGGCAGATCGAATAGATCCAACAGCCAGGTGAGAACGACTTCTTCCAAATAGGAAGAGATTGGGGAGATTTCAAAAAGACACGCATTTTGGTCCCAGGCATCCGCAAGCCAGTGAGCCGCCACGGTGATCGGGAGCGACCCGCCAATCACACCGCCGAAGAATCGTCCTCCCATGCTGGCCATCGTCGCCGGAGAACCGGCCTCGTGGAGACTCTTCAAGACCCGGTCAGCTGGCTCACCGCTGACGGGCATCGCTCCTCCGAGGGCGAGCATTCCGTCCCTCGCCCACTGCGTTACGCCCACGTGTCGATCCTGCACGGACGCGAGATAATCCTGCGCGCTTGCGCACGCCTGGTCTAATAGTGCTTCGTACGGTGACCGAAACGATGAGTGATTGTCCGGCAAGGCGGCCTCCGTCACCATCATAACCTCAAATCCAGGAGTCGCCGGTTGCTCCTGGACCGAGGCAAGAACCAACGGTGGGGTCCGTCACCGTCGTCATCTGTGTGGGGTCCGTCGCCATGTTTCATGCTCGCCACTCGGCGTCCGCTCGCCTTCCGCATCGATTTATGCCTCGGCGTTCTCCTTAGACAGACCACTTTCGATTTTGCCCGCGGCGGTGTTTGCCGCGGGATCACTCGCTCCGTCTCACGCGCTCCCCGCATTCCCAATCGCTGCCGTCCTCCCCGCATCGCCGTACCCTCGCGCCATTCATGCCGACGGACCCTACATAAAACCGTCTGAACCGTCGTCGCGGGTGATCTACATCCAGCGCGTCTCGTTTGCTCTGAGTCGGTCTATTCCCTGTCCGCGGTGCGCTCCCTCGCTTATAATTCAGAATTGAGCAAAAACCTGATGCCGGCATCCATTCGACTCCGAAGCGCGATTTTGTTTTTCTTCATCGCCGCGTGCGCATTTTCCACCCGCGGACAGATACCTCCGCCGAAGCCAAATCCTCTGCAATTGCCGGTGGGCGAGGGCACCTGCTCCGTCGAAAAATCGTGCTCGGAGCTCGCGCCGGGAATGGTCCTGAGCGCTGAGGGGCCTTCGCCGCTCGAAGAAAACCTTCGCCACCTGACCGACGAAATTGGCGGCCGCATCTCCGGATCGGCTGAGGCCGACAAGGCCGTCGGCTGGGCCGTCGAAGCATTTCACCATGCGGGCGTCGACGAAATTCACACCGAGAAATTCTCCATTCCCGTGGGTTGGAGCGAAGGCAAAACGCGAGTGGACGTGCTGGCCCCGGCGGCCTTTCCCGTGCGCGCCACCGCCGGAGGGTGGTCCCCCGCGACGCCCGAGGGCGGAATCACCGCGGATGTTGTGGATGTAGGCGACGGAGATGAAGCCGGTTTTGCCAAGGCCGGCCCCGCCGCGGTAAAAAATTCGATCGTTCTGGTGCACAGCCAGCTTTTGGTCACCTGGCAGGATCTGGACGACGTGGATTTGAATCAGCCCGCGATTATCGATCGCGCGGTAAGCGCTGGGGCCGCCGCAATTTTCTGGATGTCCACGCGGCCGAGTATTCTGCTCTACCGCCATACCAACACTGTGGATGGCACGCTCGAAAAATTGCCGCAGGCGGTGGTGGCGCGGGAAGACGCCGAACGCATGGCGCGTTTCCTG
>DASPVY010000419.1:0-3462 GCA_035622115.1 Candidatus Acidiferrales bacterium | reverse complement strand
CGGCGACGCGTTCAAGTTCGTGATGGAAATGGAGAAGTGCGAGTTTCCAGAAGCCGTGCGCGTGGTGGCGGAGAAGTGCGGCATCCCGATTCCGCGGCCGCGCGAGCGCTCGCCGGAAGAACACCGCGAAAATCGGCTGCGGGCCGCTCTGATCGAGATGCACCGCGAAGCCGCAGCGTTTTTCGCCCGCCAGCTGAACGACACACCCGAAGGCAAAGCCGCGCGCGGATATCTGGAAGATCGCGGACTGGATCGCGACGCGATTGCGCGATTCGGCCTCGGCTACTCGCCAGCCGGCGGCGACGTTCTCTATCGTTTTCTCAAGCAGAAATACCCGGACAAACTTCTTGAGCCTTCCGGCCTCATTCAGCGGGATCAGAGCGGTGGACGCTTCTACGATAAATTCCGGCGGCGAATCATGTTCCCGATCTCGAATGACTCGGGGAAGGTGATTGCCTTTGGCGGCCGTGCGCTTGGCGACGACATGCCGAAGTACATGAATTCTCCGGAAACGCCGGTCTATTCGAAAAGCAACGTTCTCTACCATCTCGATCGCGCCAAGGCGGCGATCCGGCAAAAAGATTTCGCGATTCTCGTCGAAGGTTATATGGATACGATCGCCGTCGCGCGCGCCGGATTCACCAACGTCGTCGCCAGCTGCGGCACGAGCCTCGCGGAGCCGCAAGTAAAGCTGCTCAGCCGCTTCACGAAAAACATCATGGTGAATTTCGATCCCGACACGGCAGGACAGGCGGCGGCCGAACGCTCACTCGCCGTGCTGCTGGAAAAAGAATTCGAAATCAAGGTTGTCACGCTTCCGGGCGGCGCCGATCCGGACAAGTTCCTCAAGGAAAATGGTACGGCGGCGTACGAAAAGGAGCTGAAGGCTGCGCCGCCCTACCTCAATTATTTGATTTCTCGCGCGCGAGGAATGGACCTCACGACGGCAAGCGGAAAACTTGCCGCGCTCAATTACCTGATGCCCTACGTCCAGCGCGTGCCGAATCGCCTGATTCGCTCCGAGTGGGCCTCGCGAATCGCGAGTGAGTTGCGCGTGGACGAGCCCGTCCTGCGCGAAGCTCTGCGCCGCGCCGCCACCGAGCGCCATAGCGAAGTGAAGCCGAAAGCCGAACTGCTCTCCTCAGCCGTCCGGCAGGCGGACCGTCGCTTGATGCAAATGCTCGTGGAAGCGGAAGGATTTCGTCAGAGGCTGGCGCAGGAAATTCTCGACGAAACTCTCCATAAGGGTCTCGACACTGAGAAAATTTTTGAAGTGCTTCTGGGCTCGGCCATCACCGGCGCGCAGCCTGACCCCGCATTGCTCGCAGAATCTCTCGCCGAACAGGATCGCCGCATGTTTTTCTCCGTCGTGTTCGAATCAGCCGCGCCGCCGTCCTGGGACGAAGCGGAAAGCTGTCTCGGAGTGTTGCGCCGCCGCCATGTCGAGACCGAGCTTCTCACTGTGCAGAAAGAAATTGACGCCCGGCCGCCCATCGAGGAACTCTTGCGCCTGCAGAGACGCAAGCAGGAACTTGAGCTCCGCCGGCGTCTGGGCGAGCATTCCGCCTGATTGAGACAATTTGTCCCTCTGCGTGGGGCCCTCGAGCGTTCGCGTCGCATTGCGACGTAGTAGAATGGCGCCATGATTGGACGTCCACAGCCTACCGAAACTGCGCCGTATTATTTCGTCTACATCGATCAGTTCGCCGGCGAAGATCCGCTCGCGACGTTGCAAGCCCAACTTGCCGACGCCCGGGCGCTTTTCGCCGAAATCTCCGAAGAAAAATCGCGCCATCGCTACGCGCCCGAAAAGTGGAGCATCAGGCAAGTGGTGAATCACATTTCGGATACTGAGCGCACATTCGCGTTCCGCGCCTGGTGGTTTGCCCGAGGCTTCGATTCGGCTCTGCCCAGCTATGATCAAAACATTGCGGCTGGCGCAGCCGGAGCGGACAAAGTGTCGTTCGCCCACCACGTCGAGGAATTCCAGCGCGTGCGTCTTTCGACTATCTCGCTCTACGAAAATATGCCTGCGGAGGCTTGGAATCGCAGCGGCATCGCCAGCGAAAAGCACTTCACCGTTCGCGCACTCGCCTTCATTATCGGCGGCCATGTGGCGCACCACTTGAAGATCCTCCGCGATCGCTACTTTTAGCTCCTTTTCAGGTGGGTTTGTACGCTCATTTGCAGCCTCAATCCTGGCGGTTAACGATTTCCCAGCGTCGCGCGTTCATCATTGGTACTTTTCGCATTTCCCGCCCTTCGCGCTGAGGACAAAGGACTTGCACCTGCCGCCCTCCTGAATCAAATTTACCCTCGCGAACATCTAATTGACGTAACCACCTGTGCCGATATAACCTTGTAAGGTTTTGAAGGAAACGGTCTGAATCTCTCTTGCATCCTATTCGCGTAGGACGTGCGACGAGAGCGGGGCGGCTTACGGGCACAGGGATTGAGACTAAGTTTCGCAGACGGGTTCACCAGCATTACATCCGCAATTCGAAAATATTCTGAGCCACGAACGCGGCAGGGGTGTCTCGCCCCCGCGCGATGCGTGCTGCATGTCCATTCTCGCGCGCAAGGCGCGCCGAGGTTTCTGCCGGGAGAGAAATTGTGAGTCTGGCAATCGAAGAAAAATACGACCAGGTACGGCAGCTCATCAACATGGGCAAGGAGCGCGGATACCTGCTCTATGACGAGGTGAACGACCTCCTTCCCGCCGAGATCCATTCGTCGGAAGAAATCGACGACTTGCTCTCGACCTTCGAGCGCTACGGAATCGATGTGTACGAAGATCTCTCGAGCGCCAAGGCGGCGCTCGCCGGCGATTCCGGCGAAGTTGCCGAAGTGAAAGAGGAAGCGCCGGCGGACGATTCGGAGCTCGATCTCACGCCGGGGTCGCTCGAAAAGACAAACGATCCCGTCCGGATGTATCTCCGCGAAATGGGCACGGTGCCGCTGCTGACGCGCGAGGGCGAAGTGGCGATCGCCAAGCGCATCGAGCGCGGGCAGCTCCTTGTCCTGAAGACAATTTCCCGCTCTCCGCTAATCTTGAAGGAGCTCCTCGCCGTCGGCGAAGACTTGCGCCGCGGCTCGCGTTCGATCAAGGAAATCGTCCAGTTCGACGACGAAGAGCTGACCGAAGAAAAGATCGAAGCGAAGACGCGCGAAACGCTGAAGGCCATCGACAAAATCGGTAAGCTCTATCTTCTCTCGGTAAAGCAGGCTGAGAAGCTCGATCGCACGGCGCGCTCGAACAAGCGCACGTACCTCCGCGCCCGCTATGCGCTGGGGCGGACGCGCGTCGAGATGTCTGTCCGCGTCCGCGACATTGATTTCAATCCCTTCGAGAAAAAGCGCCTGATCGACAAGATGCGCCAGTCGGTGGAACGCGTTCAGTCGCTCGAGCGCGAAATCGTAAAGCTTGAGCGCCGCGTGGAAGCTTCGAAGGGCGACGTTCTT
>DASPVY010000418.1:0-8176 GCA_035622115.1 Candidatus Acidiferrales bacterium | reverse complement strand
GGGTAGAACGTCGCCTGGCCCGTCGGGCCGCCTGTCAACAGCAGGGCGGGTGCCGCGGAACAAACGCTGGCTCCGGGAACGGGGACGAGGCCGAAGTTGTCGGTGCCGATATTGGTGAAGCCGGTGGCCTCGGAGCGAATCGTCTCGTAGGAGAAGAAATAAAACGTTTTGTCCTTCTGAATTGGCCCACCGATAGTCGCGCCAGATTGCACGCGGGTATAGGACTGTTTCACGGGCGTCAAATCAACCGAGTCCGTCGTTGGGTTGAAGCTTCCCACCACCGAGAACGGATCGCGCGCCTGCAGATCCTTTTGCCGCAGGAAGCCGAAGAGATTGCCGTGAATTTCATTCGAGCCGGACTTCGTCACGATATTGACGACGCCGCCCATCGCGCGGCCGTACTCGGGCATGTAGTTGCTGGTGATGACCTGGAATTCCTGAACGGCCTCCTGCGAAACCGTGGCGCGCACGCCATTCACCGAGTAATCGATGGCATCCGCTCCGTCGATGGAGATTTCATTCGTGCGTCCACGCTGGCCGCCGAAGTTCAGGCCGGAAGTGGGCGCCGCGCCGATGGATGGCGTGTCGTCCGGCGCCGCCTGCGGTGTCAGGAGAGTGAAATGGATATAGTCGCGGCGATTGATCGGGAGATTGTCGATTTGCGTGGGCGTGATGGTTGCGGAAACGTCGGTCTTCGAAGTGTCTACAGCAACCGCTTCTCCCGTCACGGTCACCGTCGCCGTCGTGGCTTTCAGCGAAAGCTGCGGGTTGTACTGTGCCAGCGTGCCAAGCGTCAGCACCAGATTTTCGGCAACCAACTTCGCAAATCCGTTTGAATCGACCGTCAAAGTGTAAGTTCCGGGTGCCAGTCCTACGATTCTGTATTGCCCCGCGGCATCGGTTGTCGTGCTTCGTTCGGCGCCCGTCGCGGGATTCACCACCGTCACAGTTGCGTTTCCGACCGCAAGGCCTTGCGGATCCGTAACCGTGCCTGTCAGGTTTACGGTGTTGATTTGCGCCATCATCCGCAGCGGCAGGATCGCGAAAGTGAAACCAACCAGAAGCGCCAACGTGAGGTACGCGTTTCGAGAACGCATCGACACACCCCTGAGTTTCGAATTTATTGGTCCGCTCGCACGTGTTCCAACGGCCAAACGCACGCCTAGTGGGAACTGGCCTTCCCTGGGAAAATCGCACACTCCTGCCGATGGCTTTTACTCTAAGCCTTGGGACGGCGCAAGCTCAATCTTGGAAAGGCCGTTCGATATTGTTCAATGGGTAAGCGAGTCCAAAATGTTTATCGCCGAACTGAAAAATGCGCGCCGAGCGCGATGTGAAATCGGCGGCACAAGTGGAGAGAATAACGATCTAAGAGATCCGAACGAGTGAGCCGCGCGGCGATGAAGCCTCGGGCTTGACGGTTTGCGGGCCGCGCCAATTATCCATCACCGCGACCTGATGAACGCAAGACACGGTGCAGCGGGGCGCGCAGAATTTCTGCGTGAAAAATTCGCGGCGGCGTTGCTCGTCTGAATATTCCGCGAGCGGGATGCCCGGGTAGCCGCGCTGCTGCGAGCAATAGTGCACGAGACCCTCCTCGCAGATGTACAAATACCGCGAACCGGCGCGGCACCGCCAGGTGTTTTCTTTCCCTGCCGCAATATTGCGCTGAAACGCGTTCACTCGCGCGAACGATTGCTTCCCGAGCGACATCACTTCCTCGAAAATCTCGCGTTCGCGCGCCGCAAGCGGCTGGAGCTGGCCGTTTTCATCGTGAATGAGGCCGATCGTTGACGTGAAACCCAGTTCAATCGCGCGGCGTGCCACGCTCAACGCATCCTCCGGATTCTTAACGCCGCTGCCGAGCACCGAATTGATGTTCACGTGAAACTCGGCGTGTTCGGCGAGCAACTGGAGCTTGGCGTCGAGAACTTTCAGGCTCTTCTTGGATACCTCATCGGGAATCGCGTTATCGATACTGATTTGAAGATATTCGAGGGAGGCTCGGTTCAGCCGCTCGATGCGCTCCTTCACCAGCAAATAGCCGTTGGTGATGAGCCCGGCGATGATTCCATTCTTTCGAATTCGCTTGATGATCCCATCGAGGTCGGGATGCAGGAGCGGCTCGCCGCCGCTGATCGTAATGATCGACGTCCCCATCGCGCCAAGCCGGTCGATTCGACCGTACATCTCTTCCGTCGGCACCGGCTCGGAATGATCGTCAAATTCGTTGCAATACGTGCAAGCCAGATTGCACCGGCGAATCGGAATTATGTGTGCCAGGAGCGGGTGACGCGTGGAAATCAGCCCTTTCACGATCATCCGTGCCTCGCGCAACTTGCGCTGCGCCGCGAGGATTTTTCGCCGGATTGTCGTCCGCCTCTTCATCGCTCTATCTCACCGCTACAACGGTCGTCAACCCTTCCGTGACCGCCCCTCGAGGTGCGATTCGCCCACTCCTAATATCCTACAACATCGCCGCAGCCGCCGTAACCCTTGCGTCGACCGGCGGTTGCGGCCGTGCCTCTCGGACGCTCCAATCAGGCATTTTTACGAGGTATCGTAATAAGCACGGTCAGCTTGCACCTCGTATGTGCAGGTGATAGCTTGGCCTTTACTCAGATTATCCGCCGTCCAAGCTCTGGACGCTCGGTCTCTTAGGGGGGCTGGGGGCTACCCGCCGCGCAGGAGATTTTTTGGCTCCGTACTTTGGAAACGATCAGAAACTGCCCCACGGGCGGTTAGTGCTGGTGTCGTACCTCGCCGTGGCGATGGTGCTCGTTCTTCTCTTTGGATTCTGGAAGCTGCAGGTCATCCAGGGCGGGCATTACTCCGACCTCGCTGAAAAGAATCAAATTCGCTCGATTCCGATTATCGCGCCCCGCGGAACCATGCTCGACCGTGAAGGGCGCGTCCTCGTTGACAGCTATCCGTCCTTCAGCATTCTGCTTTTGCGGGACGATCCCAAGCTCTTAGAAAAGAGCTTGCCCCAGGTTGAGGAGGGACTGAATCTCTCCCATGATGACTTGAAGCAGCAGCTCGACGCCGCGAAATTCGAGCCCAAATTTCAGCCCATCGTCATCAAGCCAGAAGCCACTCAAGGCGACATCGCTTTCGTCGACTCGCATCGCGCGGATCTTCCAGTTCTCGAGTTGATGATGGTCCAGCGCCGGCGCTACGCGCACGATGGCTTCTTTGCCAGTGCCGCAGGCTACGTCGGTGAAGTGACGTCACAACAACTGGACAACAGCAACGGCCGCTATCGTCCGGGCGATATCGTCGGCAAAGCGGGTCTCGAGCACCAATATAACGACGCCCTGGAAGGCACCGATGGGATGCGCCGCGTGATTGTCAACAGCGTCGGCAAAATGGTACGCACTCTCGACGACATCGATGCAATCCCCGGCAAACCGATTCAGCTGACGATTGATAGCGATCTGCAAAATATCGCTGAGACTGACCTGGCCGGCAAGGAAGGCGCCGCGATCGTCATGGACCCGCGCAACGGGGAGGTTCTCGCCTTCGTCAGTCGTCCCACATTCGACCCGAATGACTTCGCGGTCCGCATCGACCCGCACAAGTGGCAGGAACTGAACTCCGATCCGCAGACTCCCCTGCTCAATCGCGTCATCCAGGCACAGTTAGCGCCGGGCTCCGTCTTCAAAATTGTAACCGCAACCGCCATGCTCGAATCAAAAGCGATTCCGCAGAACATGACGGTCTTCTGCCCCGGCTACGGAACGTTTTATGGCCGCGTGTTTAAGTGCTGGGTCTACGGAAAATCCAGCCACGGCGTCGTCGACCTTCATAAGGCCATCACCCAGTCCTGCGACATCTTTTTCTACACAGTGGGAATGCGCCTGGGAATCGACAAGCTGTCGTATTACGCCAGCAACCTGGGAATCGGACGCCGAACCGGCATTGATCTGCCGGGCGAGGAACCTGGGCTGATGCCGTCCGAGGAATGGACCCAAAGAGTTTTTCACCGCAAGTGGTATCCGGGCGAAACGGTCTCTGTTGCGATCGGCCAGGGAGCAGTCACGGCGACTCCGATCCAGCTCGCCCGCATGATCGCCGGGGTTGCCAGTGGAGGAACGTTCGTCCAACCGCATCTCTTAAAAAATTTCCCCAATCCGCAGGTCGATCACTTTCCACTCTCGGAAAATACCATCCAGCAAGTCACGGATGGAATGTATGGCGTGGTCAATGAAGGCGGCACGGGCGCCGGAGTCCGGCTGCAAAACGTCGAGTTCTGTGGCAAGTCAGGCACCGCACAGGTGATCGGTTACGACACTCGCAGCCGTCTCGGCAAAGAAAAGGAATTCAAAGATAATGCCTGGTTCGTCGGCTATGCGCCGCGCCGCAACCCTGAAATCGTCGTGGCCGTTCTGGTTCAGGGCGGTGGTCACGGCGCAGAAGCTGCCGCTCCTGTGGCGCGCGATATCGTGAAGGCCTACTACGAAAAGAAAAACGGATCGCTCCACCAAAATATAACCACGCAGACTCAACCCGTGCCCGAACCCGCAAAACCCGCGGAAGCGTCTCTCGGAACCGCGCATCCATGAGAAATCGCACCGACATCCGCGACTTCGATTGGTCGCTTCTCGCGATCGTGTTCGGGATTTGCATTATGGGCATGCTCGAGATTTATTCCTCCACTCACGATAGTCCCATGGCCGGTATGCACTGGAGGCAGTTCATCTGGATCGGAATCGGCGTCATCGCCATGATTGCGATCTCGCGGCTGGATTACCACTTGCTGCTGGACCAGGCTCCGCTTCTCTACCTGATCGGGATCGTTGCGCTGCTGGCGGACCTCGTCATCGGACATTCCCGGTTCGGCGCCAAACGCTGGGTCAGTCTGGGCGGCGGAGTGAATTTGCAAGTGTCGGAGATTATGAAGTTCGTTATAATCATAGTGCTGGCTCGGTTTTTCAGCGAGGTCCGTACGGACCGGCTGACGCTGGCCGATCTGATTAAGATCGCGGGAATCGTTGGTTTGCCGGTTCTCCTCGTCCTCGTTGAACCGGATTTGGGAACCGCGATGGTTTTGGTTCCTGCGGCAATTCTCGGCGCCTTTTTGGCTGGGATTGAATGGAAGCACGCGGCGGTGCTCGCCGCGTTCCTGGCGCTGATGGTTCCGGTCGGCTGGCATATGCGCCACCATTTGAAGCCGTACCAGCAGCAAAGAATTGATACTTTTCTCCATCCCGAAGATAGTCCGCGCGGCGCCGGCTACCAGATTCTCCAGTCGGAAATCGCCGTGGGATCCGGCGGCTTTTGGGGCAAGGGCTTCGGGAAGGGCAGCCAAAATCAATTGGGGTTCGTGCCGGTGCGCTACTCGGATTTCATTCTTGCCGCGCTGGCAGAGGAACTGGGATTTGTAGGTGTGCTTGTGGCTTTGTTGCTGTATTTGGGTCTGCTGCTTCGATTGATTGATAACGCCCAGAAAGCGAAAGATCGCGCGGGTATGTTTCTGATTATGGGCGTGGCAGCAATTCTTGGATTTCACGTCTTGGTGAACTCGGCGATGGTGATCGGCTATATGCCGGTCACCGGCATTCCCCTTCCGTTCATGAGCTACGGGGGATCCTCAACCGTGTTCTTGTTTTTGGCCCTGGGACTGGTGATGAATGTCCGCACCAGGCGCTTCGTCAACTGACCAGGGCGCGAGGTTTGCAAGTTTTGAGCTTTAAGCGCCGCGCAAAATGTCGCGGCCGCGAAAAAATATCGAATAGGAATGCATCGGATGAGGGCAAGCAGCTTACAGCGAAGCAAATGCTTCCCGGCAAGGCGGCCTGCAGAAAGGCTCGCCCAAGCGCGGCACGCCGCCTGGCACGGCGCGATTGCCCCCCGGTGCTCGATGAGGAGTTTTCATGTCAAAGGAAATGGTAATTTCATCGACCCCGCACGAGACGCGGGTCGCGATTTTGGAAGACGGTCAGCTGTGTGAAATTTACGTTGAACGCGAAAAAGAATTTGCTTTAGTCGGCAGCATCTACAAAGGACGTGTCACGCGCGTGCTTCCCGGCATGCAGTCATCCTTTGTGGACATCGGCCTCGATAGCGATGCCTTCCTCTACGTAACCGATTTTCTCGAAGATATTGAGGAACTCGATCACGTCGTCACAAGCGTCGAAGACAAAGTTCAAAAGATGGAAGACCAGGGCGGCCAGGTGTTTTCAACCGACGCCTCGGGGCACACGGCCTCGCTCGAACCTGTCGACGTTGAGCCTTCCGCTCCGGCGCCGGGTGAACCGGCCGAACTGACGGCTACGGGTCCTCAATCTGAAGGTGCGGAGTCTGCGCCGCCCGCGCATGACGCTCGGCCGCAGAATGCCCCGAGGGAATCGGACGCTGGCCAGCGCTCGCGCTCCTTCTCGGGCCGCGAACATCGAGGCTTTGGGCGCGGAGGCGGCGGAGGACGTCGCGGCGGCCGGCACGATCATCGCGGAGGACGCCGTGACAACCGGCGCTTCGGCCGCGATTTGCCCCACTCGAAATACACGTCGCATCGCTCATTCGAGGCTCCCTCGGAAACTGCCGGAGGCGCTCCGCCGACAGACTACGTCCCGGTCCTGCTCCCGGGCGAGTCGCTCGCTCGCTTCAAGGACGCGCCCGCGACGCCCGTTTCTCTACATCCGCCAGTCGAGGAATCGCACACAGACAGGCAAACCTCCACGGAATCGACGGCCGGCGCAGCGGAACACGCGGCCGCAACTGATCTTTACCGGACTCAATCCCCCGCGATCGAGCCGTTGCCTGGCGAGGCGCTTTCCCACGTCAGCGCGGTTACCCCCGCGGAAGCCGCGGAGGAATTCTCGAAGGCCACTCCGGAAGACGAATTTGATCATCACGCCGGGCGCGCGATTGATGAGATTGTTGCGGAAGCGAAGCAACTCGCTGCGTCCGCTGAAACCTCGGGAGACGCCCAGTCCTTAACCGAGGACGAAGCCGTCTCTCTTGCCGAGCAGGTTGCCGAAGCGCAGCGCGAAGAAGCCGCCCTCGAGCGCGAAGAAAATCGCCTGCGCTCAGGCGAGGCGCATGAAGACCCGTTCGAACATCACGACGACGCCCGCAGTGAACTCTCCGCGGACGAATCTGCCGAAGAAGAATCCACCGCCGATTCCTCCGAAGAATCGCCTGACGAATCGGACGACGTCCATTCAGAAGAGGAAGGGGAGATCGAGGAAATTGCGGCCACGGGCGCGCTTCACGACGCTCCGGACGCTACCGGCGACGCGCCCGCGGCATCCGAGGCCGAACTTCATGCTGAAGGCCTCGCGCCACTCGAAGGCGAGAAACTCAGCGGCGAGCCCCAGCCGTCGTCGGCGCGGGTGAACACGGACTACCGCGCGCGAATGCAGCATCCTGCACGCCGCGGTCGCGGCGATCATCGCCGAGGAGGTCGCGGCCGCCGCGACGAGCGCGGCCACCGCCCGCGTCCTAGCCAGGGTGGCCATCGCCCGCAATCGCGCCGCGTGCCGCTCATTTCCGACCTGCTCAAGCAGGGCCAGGAAATCATCGTTCAAATCGCGAAGGAACCGCTCGGCAAAAAGGGCGCGCGGATCACCAGCCACGTCGCGCTTCCCGGCCGCTTCCTTGTTTACATGCCGACGCTCGATCACACGGGCGTTTCGCGCAAAATCGCTTCGGCCGAGGAACGCGCGCGCCTCAGGCATCTTGTGAATGACGCCAAGGGCAGCGCCGGCGGCGGGTTCATTGTCCGCACGGCCGCGTCACACGCGGCGCCGGACGAAGTTCGCGCCGACGTTGAATTCCTGACGCACACCTGGAGCGAAATCAAGAATCGCGCGGACCAACGCAAGGCGCCCGCGCTGCTTCACCGCGATCTCAACCTCGTCGAGCGCATTCTGCGCGACTATTTGACCCAGGACTTCACCGCAATCTGGGTGGACTCCGAAGACGAATACACGAAGGTGGTGGACTTCGTCAGCCGCTTCCAGCCCCAACTCGTCAATCGCGTAAAGCTCTACACCAAAGATACTCCGGTCTACGAAGAGTTCGGCATCCAGCAAGAAATTGACAAGGGCTTGCGTCCAAAAGTCTGGCTGAAATCCGGCGGCTACATCGTCATCAACCACACCGAAGCTCTGGTGGCCATTGACGTCAACACCGGTAAATTCGTCGGCAAGGGTTCCACGCGGCTGGAAGA
>DASPVY010000417.1:0-3342 GCA_035622115.1 Candidatus Acidiferrales bacterium | reverse complement strand
TTAGCTGCGAGATACGGCAACAGCGCCGCGCGAGGCCGACTCGCTGCGGAGTGTATCCGCCTTGTCGGTCCGCTCCCAAGTGAAACCAGATTCGTTCCGTCCGAAGTGGCCGTACGCCGCCGTCGGGAAATAGATGGGGCGGCGGAGCTTAAGAGTTTCAATGATACCCGCGGGCGTGAGCAGGAAATTCGAGCGGACGATATCGGTGATCTGCGAGTTGGGAATGGCGCCAGTGCCGAAGGTATCAACCATTACGGAGACGGGCTCTGCCACGCCGATGGCGTAAGCGAGCTGAACTTCCACTTTGCGCGCGATTCCGGCGGCGACGAGATTTTTCGCGACGTAACGCGCCATGTAGCAGGCGGACCGATCGACTTTGGTCGGATCCTTGCCGGAGAGCGCGCCGCCGCCGTGACGGCTGTAGCCGCCGTAAGTGTCCACGATAATTTTGCGGCCGGTAAGGCCGGCGTCGCCCATGGGGCCGCCGATGACGAACATGCCGGTGGGATTGATGTGATATTTGGTGCGCGCGTCGAGCATTTCCGGAGGCACGACAGGCCGGATGACCTCTTCGCGGATTTTCGCGGAAAGATCTTTGTGCGAGATGCCGTCGGAGTGCTGCGTGGAGATGACTACGCAATCCACGCGCGCCGGGCGGCCGCGATGGTATTCGATGGTCACCTGGGATTTTCCATCGGGGCGGAGGAAATCGAGGATTTTCTTCTTGCGAACTTCGGCGAGGCGGCGGGTCAACTGATGCGCGAGTTGGATAGGCATGGGCATCAGTTCGGGAGTTTCGTCGCAAGCGAAGCCGAACATCAGGCCCTGATCGCCTGCGCCGCCGGAATCAACGCCCATGGCGATATCGGGAGATTGCTTTTTGACGGAGCAAATGACGCCGCAGGTGGCGGCGTCGAAGCCGTATTTCGCGCGATCGTAGCCGACGTTGCGGATGACGTCACGCGAGACGCCGTCGAAATCGACGTAGCCGGAAGTGGTGATTTCGCCGGCGATGACGACCAGGCCGGTGGTGACGAGAGTTTCGCAGGCGACCCGGCCGCTAGGGTCCTGCTCCATCACCTTGTCGAGAACGGCGTCGGAAATCTGATCGGCGATCTTGTCGGGATGGCCCTCGGTGACGGACTCCGAGGTAAACAAGAAGCGCTCTTCGGGTGCGGTCAAGACAATCTCCTCATTCAAGCCTTTTCGGCGGTGGTCCTGGTGTCGATCTGCTTCTTCGCGCGGGGAAAGCGAAAAATCGAAGCTAACATGCGGCCCGAGACGTGTCAACGCCAAGCGCGGAAACGAGTTAAACGGGGGCTGAACGGCCGCTAATGAGGCTGAAAGGCGAAGGCGGGAAGAGGCAAACGCGCGACTTCGGCGACTGAAAACACAATCTGGGTAGTCCGCCGGCGAACTCAGAGAGGCCGGGGGGCGAAACTACGTAGCCGAGCCGGGCTAGTCCTCGGGATGCGCGGAGAGATCGCCGCCCTTCCTGCGGGCCATCAGATAGGCGCGAATGTAATCGTCAATGTCACCGTCGAGAACGCGGTCAACGTCACCCCGCTCGACCTTGGTGCGGTGGTCCTTCACCATCTGGTAAGGCTGTAGGACGTAGGAGCGAATCTGGCTGCCGAAACTGATGTCGCCCTTGCTCTCATCCAGTTTCTTGAGGCCGGCCTGGCGCTTCTCGAGTTCGTGCTCGTAGAGGCGCGAGCGCAGGATCTTCATGGCCATCTCGCGGTTCTTGTGCTGGCTGCGCTCGTTCTGGCATTGGACGACGATGCCGGTGGGCAAATGTGTAAAGCGGACAGCGGATTCGACCTTGTTCACATTTTGGCCGCCGTGGCCGCCGGCGCGAAAAGTGTCAATGCGCAGATCCTCAGGCTTCACGACGACTTCGATGCGATCGTCAATTTCGGGAATCACGAAGACGGAGGCGAAAGAAGTGTGGCGGCGCGCGGCCTGATCGAAGGGCGAAATTCGGACGAGGCGATGTACGCCCGTTTCGCTCGCGAGCAAACCGTTGGCGTTTTCGCCTTCGAAACGGAGCGTCGCGGATTTGAGCCCGGCTTCTTCTCCCGGCGTGGAATCGAGAATCGTGGCTTTGATGCCTTTCGATTCGGCCCAGCGGAGATACATGCGCATGAGCATTTCAGCCCAGTCCTGAGACTCGGTGCCGCCGGCGCCGGGCTTGATGGTCATGATGGCGTTGAGTGAGTCGGATTGGCCGGAAAGAAGCGTCTGGGTCTCGAGCCCGGCGACGTAAGCGTCAATCGTCTTCAACTCGGCGCGGATGTCGCCCAGGAGCGAATCGCCCTGGCTTGCGTTGGTTTCCTCGTGCGCAAGATGAAAATACGTGTCGAGGTCGCTGACGGCGCGGCTGAGTTTTTCGTCCGCAGCCAGGCGCTCTTCCACCTGCTTGCGCTCCTGCAGGACGCCCTGCGCTTTTTCCTGGTTCTGCCAAAAATCCGGCTGGCTGGATTTTGCTTCGAGTTCGGCTAAGCGTTTCCGGTTGGCGGGAACGTCAAAGATAGCTCCGGACCAGCTCGATGCGAGTTTTTAGATCGGAGTATTCGTGTTCGAGGTCTTCGATGTGTTCAACCATGTGAAATTTTCAGCTCTCCTATTTGCCAGCGCAGCGCGGCCGGCTTAACGCGGCCGGCGCCGCGCCTTCTGCTTCGCGCGCCCCGATTTTGCGGGCCGTTCGGGTTCGGAGGCGCTCTGCGGCGGCTTTAGCATCATCCATCGCGCAAGAATCGCGATGGATATCAGCAAGCTCAACCACGCGATCCAATCGCCCCAATACGAATAGAGCGTCCGGTCGCTGCGAAAATCGTACGGCGCATCCAATTCGCCGCGCACATCGGTGGCCATCTCCGCGACGGTTCGGCCGTAAGGATCAATCGAAACCGTGTAGCCGTTGTTGGTGTCGCGAAGAAGCCAGCGGCGGTTTTCGACCGCGCGAACACGCGCCATCATGAGATGCTGCGGCGGCGCGGCCGAGCGTCCAAACCATCCATCGTTCGAAATATTGACGAGAAGCTGCGCGCCGCCTCTTTCAAAATTCGCAACTTCCGAAGGAAAAATCGCTTCGTAGCAGATGAACGTTCCGAAGCGACCGCCGGGAAATTGCCCGACTCGATAGACGGTCCCCGGCGTGAAATCGGAGATGTCGGCGGTCAAGCGGCCGGCAAAGGTGATCCACTGCCGCAGAGGAACGTACTCGCCGAACGGCACTAGATGAATTTTATCATAGGTGTAGAGGCGTTCTCCCGCAGGGTCAAGCAGCACCGCGCTGTTGGCCGCTTCCATCTGCCGGGCCGGGCCGACTTTCCAATC
>DASPVY010000416.1:0-3776 GCA_035622115.1 Candidatus Acidiferrales bacterium | reverse complement strand
CCAAGCCAGGAATTGTAGCAATGCGTCTGGAACATCAGCACGCATGCGAGTCCTCGCATCCAGTCGATATATGCAAAACGATTTTTCGTCGCCTCGGGCATCGAAAATTGAATCCAGCATCGCCGAGCCGTTTCTCCAAATCAACTTGTTTCCGGCGCCTGTTGCTCCTGCGTTAAGATTCAACGAATGCCGGTCGCCGCAAAATCTCGTGAAATGACTTTCATCGGCGCCGCAATTCTTTGGGTAGCGCTGATGATCGTCGGCATCACGCTCGGCGTTCATCTCGATTTCGGTGGATTTCGATTCGCGGCGGCGATGGTTGTATGCGGCGTGCTTCTCGCCGGGCACATTTTTCCGGCCGCGCCGTCCGTACGCGCGCGCCTGCTCTCTTTACTTGCCGAGCGCGGCGCCTTTGCGGCATTGGTGCCGCTGGGCGCATTCATCTTTTACGCCGGCGCCGTTTCAGGCGATTGGAAGACCGCGCTCTTTGGCGCCGCATACACGATTCTCCCCACGCTCGCCGTCATGGTCATTCGCAAAGATCGCAATCCCACGATCTTTGACTACGCCGCCGTTCTGCTCATCTGGATTCCGGTCGAACTGCGCTGGATGTACCGCCTGCTTCCCTTTCCGCCGCCGCTCACGCACACGCTCACAATTCTTCTCGCCGTCAATACCGCCCTCGCCGCATTCCTTTATTCGCGCCAACTTTCCGGCATTGGCTACTCGGTCGAATGGCGCCGCGGATTCGCGTTCGCAATTGCCTTCAACTTTGTCGTCTTCGCTGCGATCGCGATTCCGTTGGGCGAGGCGCTCGGCTTTCTCCATTTCGCTCCGAGCCTGGCGAGATTGCGTTCGGTGCCGCTGGCGGCCGTCGGCATTCTTTTTTTCACGGCTTGGCCGGAGGAACTCCTCTTCCGCGGTCTGGTTCAGAATTTATTCACGAAGTCACTGCGCAATGAGCGGGCAGGCCTGCTCTGTGCGGCGCTAATCTTCGGCGCTGCGCACCTGAATAATGGCGGATTCCCGAACTGGCGCTACGCAATTCTGGCGACGATTGCCGGAATATTTTACGGCCGCGCTTGGATGAAAACGGGTTCGCTGCTTCCCGGCGCAATCGTTCACGCCCTGGTCGACATCCTGTGGCACATTCTATTTCGCTGACGGAGCCATCGAAGCTTCTCGCAGCGGCGGGCTTTTAACAGCGCTCTACCGCACAACTCCCGCCAACGGGCTCGACGCCGTCGCATACAATTTCTTCGCGATGCGCCCTGCAAGAAACGCCTTGCGCCCGGCGGAGACCGCTTCGCGCATCGACTCCGCCATCAGCTCAGCATCTTGCGCACCGGCAATCGCGGTGTTCATCAGCACGCCGTCCGCGCCCAGTTCCATGGCCACCGCTGCATCCGATGCCGTCCCGACGCCCGCGTCGACAATCAGCGGAACTTCCGTCACGCGCTCGCGCAAGATCCGCAGATTCGCCATATTTTGAATTCCCATTCCGGAGCCAATCGGCGCACCTAACGGCATCACCGCCGCGGCGCCGGCGTCAATCAGCTTCCGTGCGACTACCAAATCGTCGTTCGTATACGGCAGCACGACAAAACCGTCCTTCACCAGTTCCTTCGTCGCGGCGATCAGTCCTTCCGTATCCGGGAAAAGCGTCTGCTCGTCCCCGATCACCTCGAGCTTTACCCACTCCGACAAACCGACTTCCCTTCCGAGCCGTGCCGTGCGCACCGCTTCATCGGCGGTGTAGCAACCGGCCGTGTTCGGCAAAATGAAAATCTTCGACCGGTCGATGTAATCCAGCAACGACTCCTTCG
This sequence comes from Candidatus Acidiferrales bacterium, assembly GCA_035622115.1. Taxonomy (GTDB): domain Bacteria; phylum Acidobacteriota; class Terriglobia; order Acidiferrales; family UBA7541; genus Palsa-147. The sequence goes on along the minus strand of DASPVY010000416.1, from coordinate 1,950 downwards.
AGCGATCCGTCAAATTCACGCGCCGCACCGCGACCGTTACCATGTCCGCGCCAGACGCCTCGTGCGCCCGCGCCATTTCCTGAAAGCTGCGATACTTGCCGGTGCCGACAATCAAGCGCGAGCGAAACGCGCGCCCTGCAACGACCAATGAATCCTGCATGAAATGTCTCCCGTCGAAATTTTACCGCGATTGACGGCAATCGTGCCGGGACTCGCGGCGAGCGACTGCCGCTGTTCTACGTCAGATGTTGCGGGCGAGGCTCCTCGACATCCGCATACAGATACTCGATCACGTCCTTGTAGCGATGCTCGATCGCGCGCCGCTTTATCTTCATCGTGTACGTGAGCTGCCCATTCGCCGTCGAGAAATCCTCGGTAATCAGCGCAAACCGCTTCGGCCGCTCGAATTGCGCGAAGCTCGCCGTCAACCGCTCCATTTCATCGTTCATCAGCTTGCGCATCCACGGATTTGCAATCGCCTCGTCATGCGTGCCGATCTCTTCGCCCGACTCAGCCGCCTTGGCCTGTACCGCCGCAAAGTTCGGCACCAGCAGCACGCTCGCAAACTTGCGCCCGTCGCCCACAACCATCGCATTCAAGATATACGGGCTGCTCTTCAGCCGGTTTTCGATCGGTTGCGGCGCGATGAATTTTCCTGCCGAAGTTTTCAGCAGCTCTTTTTTTCGATCGGTCACGAGCAGGTACCCATCGGCGTCAAGCCGTCCGATGTCGCCCGTGCGCAGCCACCCGTCAGCCGTAAAAGCATCTCGCGTTTGTTCCGGCTTCCGGTAATAGCCCTGCATCACGCAATTCCCGCGCACCAGAATCTCTCCGTCGGGCGCAATCTGCACTTGAACATTTTGTATCGGACGGCCGACCGTGCCTACTTTATTGGCCTGCGGAGTATTGGCCGAGATGATCGGCGAAGTCTCCGTCAGGCCGTAGCCCTGATAAATCGGCACGTCAATGGACGCAAAAAACTCCGCCAATTCCACCGCCAGCGGAGCGCCGCCCGAGCAAAATCTGCGCACCCGCCCGCCGAGTCCCGCTCGAATCTTCGAATAGACGATCGTGTCGGCAATTTTCCACTTTAGCCGCAGCCAGAACCAAGAATCGCGTCCATACGCGCGCCATGGCGTCGCTTCCTGCGCCACGCGCATCGCCCAGTTGAAAATCTTCCGCCGGATTCCCGTCGCCTGATGGCCCTTTTCGAGAATGCTGGCGTACAACTTCTCAAAAAATCGCGGGACCGCAGCGACAATCGTCGGCTGCACTTCCACCAGCGCTTGTGCGATTGTCTCGATTTGTTCGACGTACGCGACCGGCACGCCTCGAAAAATATAGCCATAGTCCATCGTGCGCTCATACACATGCGCGAGCGGTAAGACGGAAAGCGCCACATCGCTCGTCAGCAGCTCCTGCGACGTAAGCGCGTCGAGCGCGTTCGAAGTCAGGTTCGCGTGCGAGAGCATTACACCTTTCGGCTCGCCGGTCGTCCCGGAGGTGTAAATGATCGTGGCGAGCTGATCAGAGGTAACGGCCTCGGCGCTGCGGCGGTAGTCCGCGACGTCGGGCTCGCCCGACGTTACGATCAACGTCTCGTAGCGCAGGATCTCGCCCCCTAAATCATCCGGCGGTGAGGCAGCGATGATTTGTTCCAGCCCCGGAAGGTTTTCGCGGCACAAAACGAGCGCGCGCGTCTGCGGTTCTCCCGCCGTAACCGCAATCTTCGCCCCCGAATCGTTCAGGATGTAGGTGATCCGTTCCTGCGACTCGTTGAAGTACACCGGCACATTAACGCCGCCGATTCCCTGAACCGCAAAATCCACCACATGCCACTCCGGGCAGTTCGGCGCCAGCAGCGCCACTCGATCACCCGGCTTCACTCCCAATTCGCGCAGCGCTTTGGCCAATCCCGCCACACGCCTGAGCATTTCGGCCGCCGTGACG
>DASPVY010000415.1:0-5256 GCA_035622115.1 Candidatus Acidiferrales bacterium | reverse complement strand
CCTTGTGGCGTCGAGTAGCAGCGGATACCTTCGAAAACGGCGGATGCGTAGTTGATCACGTGCGAAAGCACGTGAATCTTCGCGTCATCCCAGTGAATGAATCTACCGTTGTGCCAGATTTTGTCGGTTTTGACTAATGCCATCGAAGCTCTCCGTGGGCTCGCCGTCGAGTTTTTAGTCTCCGTTTATACTGCCGCTGAAAAAGTATAGCACACGAAATTTCACGGCTGGCGCGCGCGTCTCGCCTCGTGCCGCGTATTGCAAAAGCCAAAATGGATGCGTCGTATTTCGAGGCTGCTGCGGATCCGGATCATGTCCGCGCGAACAGACACATCGCACCCCACGGGCGTTTGCCCTTCTTCGGGAACTTATCTGGAAAGAAAGCGAACGGCCGCATCAAAAGCGGCAAGCGCTTCGTGCGGGACGCAACATGCAACATTGACTGGACGCGCACCGGTTTCCAGCCGAATGGAACGAAGAAATCTGGCCCTTCCTCCGGTCCGAACTTCAAGAGCGCTCCCGCCTTTTCAAGTTGCGGCCCCATTTTCTTTTGCATCAGACGCAGCAGGGCTGGAGACTGAAGATCAAGAACCCAATTGCGAAAACTCAGCGGCCTTGCGAGGTCTGTTGCCAGCGAAGCCACTTCTTCCCGCGAGAGGTAAACCACCAGGCCCTCGGATACGATCAAGACCTTTTTCCCCATGCGGGCCAATTCTCCAAACACGTCACGGCGTGCGTTCACATCGCCCAGATCCAGCTTGATTCGCTCCAGCGAGCACGACGGCCGCTCGTTCGCCAGGATTTCCTGCTTGTAATCGAGAATTCCGGGCAGGTCGATTTCCACCCAGGAGAGAGAAGGCGGCAAAGTCATGCGAAAGGGCCGCGTGTCCAGCCCCGCTGCCAGGTTGATGATCATGTCGGTGCCCTGCGCGACGTGTTCCTCGATTACTTGATCGAAGGCGTACGTTCGGGCGATCCACGACCAGGTGTGTTGCGAACCGAATTTTATTTCCCGGGCGATTCTGGCGCCGCGCTCGCCCGCCAGCCGCTCGGCGTACGGATCTCGGAACAGCGCGTCCGGTCTTTTGCTTTCCCAGCCGCGGAAAACGGCAGCCCACATCGCCGTGTCCGAAATGTTCCGCACCAATGGTTCCTGGTCGGCGGTCTGATTCGCCTGCGTCGCCATGTTCAACCCCGCTGCCCACGAAATAATTTGTTCCGATGAGTGTACCACCGCGACGATTTGTGCGGCTCTGGGTAACAGCGTGACGCGTATCGAAACTGCCGGGAGAAGATACGCTAGCGGCCGCGGGCGTGCTGGCCGCGGAGCGTCATGCAGGTGCTGGTGAGAAAGGCCACGCGAGCGCCGTTGGAATTGGTGACGGTAGATTCGACCAGCCCGATGGTCTTGCCGCGCTGAATCACGCGGCCTGCTGCGATGAGGTGATCGGTCCAAACGGGCCGAAGGAAATTGATTTTCAGCTCGAGGGTGGTGAACGTTTCACCCTCTTCGAGTGTGGAGATGTAGGCCGTGCCCATGGCGAAGTCGGCGACATCGCACAGAATCCCGCCGTGGAGCGTTCCCATCGGATTCGCGTGCGAACTATTGGCGTCAATCTCGACCGTGGACTCGCCGCGGCGAATCGACGTGAGCTTAAATCCGATGAGCTGCGCTGCGGGTGGCTGCGGCAGTTCGCCGCGAACGACGCGCTCGAGATTTTCAAGGTGGCTGGGCATTCGAATGGCTCCGCGTTTCAGAATCGGCTCTTTCTAATGGTCGTCAACGCCCACGGATGGAAGATCGTCGGTCAACGTGCCGGAGATGCGGCCCCAGGCGCTGGTTTTCCAGTTGTCCGTGATGGCCTTCTTGTGAATCCACGGCGGCAGTGCAATCGCCAGATATTCAGAAAGCGCATTGACGTACGGCTCGTACATCGCTCTGAGTTTCTTGAGCTTTTCGTCTTCGGCCGGGCCGGACGCAAACTCGAGGCCCGCCTCGGTCAGGAGTTCACGAATGCGCAGCAAATCGGCCGGCGGAAGACGATTGGTCTTGGGAGCCCGCGGCTGGGCTCTGAAGATCTGCGCGAGATCGACGATGGCGTGTCGTGCCATGGCGAAAGTTAATTGCGCCTGTTTGGTGCACGGCGCGCTAATACTGACAATCGTAAGCGCCGAGGCATCGAGAATTGCCGTCAGCGCGCCGAGCCAGGATTGATTGTCGTGCTGCGAGCGATAGTAGAGCAGCACCGGATAGGAAATGTGGCTTTCGAGGATATCCGCGGCGGAGCGTTCCCAGTCGCGAAAAAGCTGGGTGAGCGATTCGCCGGCCAGCGGATGTGCGTGGCGGCGCAACAATTCGGCCGCCGACGGGGGCGACCCGGCTCGCGCATCGAGCAGCACGACGGCAACTTCTCGCCGCGAGAAGCCCTGATAAATCACGGGAAGGTAACCAATGATCGCAGCCAGGAAACCCAAGCCCATTCCGGCCTCGAAGACTGAGAGGAAACGGCTCCAACTGGTTTTTGGAATGACGTCGTCGAGGCCGAGCGTGAAAAAATTTGTTCCACTCATGTAGACAGCAGAGAAGAAATCGAACTGGCCGGCCAGCGATGCTGCGGGCGGCCCCGCCGCGAGCAAGAGAAACGCAAACCCGAAGACGAGCGCCACGGCCCAAACCGAGATCAGCGCGAGGAGGGATGACGGGCCGTAGTAGCTGAGAAAGGTTTCGCGCAATTTCGGAGTGCGAATGGACCGTGCGAAAGCTCGCCAGATAGTCCAAGTGGTGCGGTAGAAAAGTCGGGCCAGGCGGAAACGCCGCGTGGCGCGGCGAGGCAGGACAACCGTCTCGAACGCGTCCAGCAGGACGGTGAAAAGAATAGCGATGCCGACGATTACCTCGAGAGCTCTCATGCGTTTACAAGTTTTGCGTCCATGGTGATTTCCGCTTTCAACACTCGCGACACGGGACATCCGGCTTTGGCGTTGCTTGCGGCGGTCTGGAAGGCTTCAGCCGACGCTCCGGGAACGCGCGCGGAGACGTCGAGATGAATTTTTGTGATCGTCCAGCCCGCCTCGAGTTTTTCAAGCGAAAGAGTTGCCGTCGTCGAGATTTGCTCGGGAGTGAGATGGCTTGCAGTCAATTGCGCGGCGAGGGCCATCGAGAAGCATCCGGCGTGCGCCGCGGCAATCAACTCTTCGGGATTTGTTCCTGGTGCGTTTTCAAAGCGTGTAGTGAATGAATACGGCGTGTTTTTCAACACGCCGCTGTCCGACGAGATCGAGCCCGCGCCTTCCTTGAGAGTTCCTTCCCAAACGGCCGACGCTTGTCGCTGCATGAATGCCTCCTGTAACGATTTGCCTGTCCGTTTGAGCGATCTGCTCGTCGCGTAAGAAAGCGAAACCGGCGTTCAGCGCGACGGAGCGCTGGTGCTTTGCTGGTCGAGCACCTGGAAATGCTGGTGGATCCGCGAAAGCTGATGCCCGAACGCACTTTCATAGATGCCGAAAAGGAGAAAAGGAATCAAGGCCACGCCAACCCAAAGCTTGGCTTTGCCGGGAACTTTGGCCTCGGGCTCCCAGCGGAAGAGTTGCCGCGAAATTTCGAAAGCTACGACCATGCCGATGGCGAGCGCGACCAATTCTTCGGCAAGTTCGGCGCGCGTGACCAGGCGGGTGGCCGCGGATTCGAGCCCCATCGCGAGATACGTCGCGGGAGAAAACAGCGCGACGTTCTGAATCCAGCGGGGAAACACCACCAGCGGAACCGTTGCTCCGGAAAGGAAAATGAACGCTGACCACAACAGATTGTTGATAACCTGCGTCTCCTGCATCGTGTTGGTGACGCTCGCGACGATCAAACCAAACGACGAGAACGTCGCCGCGCCCACGGTGATTAGCGCAAACATCGCGCCGAGATTTCCGAAGTTGCCCATATGAAACGCCGCGCGGCAGATGATGATTTCGATCGCCACGGCTGGAAGGATTAGAAAATAATTTGCCAGGATGCTCGACCCGAGAAGGGAACCGGCGCCGACCGGCGCTAGGCGGAAACGCCGCAGGATGCCTTGCTCGCGGAACATCACCAGCTGAACGCTCAGGCCCCAGAAGCTGCCCATCACCGTGATGGTCAGAACTGCGCCGAGAATATAGGCAATCATGCCGGATCGGCCGCGTCCAAAAATCAGAACGAAGAAAAACAGAAACGCCAGCGGCATAACCAGGCCGAAGAACATGAACGTTTTGTTCCGCAGGGCGAGAAGGACGCGCACCTTTGTGAGAATCCAGGTATTTTTCATCGCGCGTGGACCTGATGGATCATTCGCGGAGTCTCCGTCCGGTGAGTTCGAGAAAAACATCTTCGAGGGATGGCGAAAACATTTCGAGGCTTTGCAACTCGTTGTTTTCCGCTTCGAGAACTTTCACCAGCGCGACGATGGTTTGTGGCGGCCGAATAGAATGCAGCACGTGGACGCCGTCCAGTTCGCGCGTATCGGAAACACCCTCGAGTTTTCCGAGGATTCCGTCAGAAACTTTCTTGGAGAGGCGCAGTTCGATTCGCGTGGTGCCTGCTGAGCGTTGCTTCAATTCGCGCGGCGTTCCTTGTGCGATGATGCGGCCGGAATCGACGATGGCCACGCGATCGCAGAGGCGCTCGGCTTCCTCGATGTAATGCGTCGTGAGAAGAATGGTCTTCCTGTCCTTCTTCAGCTCTTCAATGATGTCGTAGATTTCGCGCCGCACTTGAGGATCGAGCCCGGCGGTGGGCTCATCGAGAAATAGAACGCGTGGATCGTTGACCAGGGCAAGCGCGAGTGCGAGGCGCTGCTTTTGTCCGCCGGATAGCTGACTGTAGAAAGCCTGGCGTTTTTCTTCGAGCTGAAAGCGCTTGACCAGGGCATCGGTGTCGGCGCTTCGGCGATAAAAGCCACTGAAAAGCGCGAGCGCCTCGCTGACACGAAGCTTGTCGGGAAGGGAAGTGGACTGCAGAACCGCGCCAACTTCCTGTTTAAATTCGAGGCCCGCGGTTTGAGGATCGAGTCCCGCGACACGCGCCCTTCCGGCATCGGGCGATCGCAAACCCTCCAGAATTTCGATGGTGGTGGTTTTGCCGGCTCCGTTCGGCCCAAGCAATCCGAAAACCTCACCGGCCTGTACCTCGAAGCTGACTCCGCGCAGGGCGGTAACAGTTCCGTAGTTCTTGCGGAGGTCGATAGCTTGGATAACCGGTTCGTTCACGTAGCCTCTGAGTTCGCGTCG
>DASPVY010000414.1:0-3360 GCA_035622115.1 Candidatus Acidiferrales bacterium | reverse complement strand
CGTAACGGTTCATGCCAAAGTCGAATTGGTTGGCCGCGACGACGAAAGAGTGGTGTATAAGAACGACGACATGGTCTTTCGCGACGAGTATCAAATCTCGAGCGATGTCAACAGCTTCTTCCAAGAGGAAAATCCGGCGCTTCAGCGAATGTCTCGTGATTTCGCCTCGCAGGTCGTCGCCGATATTATTGAGGGCTTCTGATGTGGCTTCGGCCCGATGCGCTTCTGAAAAAAGTTGCTGGCGCAAAGCCGGTCCCGGCGATCCTGCTTCATGGGCCCGACCCGTATCTCCGCAAGCTTTGCCGCGAAAAATTGATTGAGACATTCGTTCCAGAGAACGTCCGCGATTGGGCCGTTGGGCGGTTTTCCGCGGCCGACGACGACTGGGAACAGCTCTTCCAGCGGGCCGCGACCGTGCCAATGCTCGCGAAGCTTCAGGTGATTATTGTCGAGCGAGTTGAGGAAATCGACGAACTCGGCGACAAGCCTCGCGAAGATGCGGTGGAAGCGCTCAAGCGCTACCTTGCTGATCCTGCTCCTTTCACCGTCCTCATTTTCGAAGCTTCGCACCTTGACAGGCGCATGGCGCTCTGGAAGCTGCTGGAAGATAAGGCGCTGGTAGCCTCGATGGAAATCGGAGCGAGCGAGGCTGCGGCGATGGCCATCGCGAGGGCGAAGGAGCTTGGCGTGGTCCTGGAATCGGAAGCGGCCGATCTTTTGGTGGATGCGGTCAACGCCGAGCCCGCGCGCATTCACGTGGAAATTGAGAAGCTTTCGCTCTATGCCCAGCAGAAGGGAAAAATCACGGTGACGGACGTGGAAGAAATCGTCGATTCCGCGCGACAATATCTCGTCTGGGACATGGCGGGCATTCTCGCAGAAGGGCGCCGCGACGCCGCGCTCGTTTTTCTCGATGGTTTGCTACGCAACGGTGAGACGCCGCCGCAACTTGTCGGCGCGCTCACGCACATGTATCGACGGCTTCTTGCCGCCAGCGCTCTTGGGCCACGAGTGAATAAATTCGAGGCCGCACGCCACCTCGGGATGCCTCCGGACGCAGCCGAGCGCGCAATCGAGCAGGCTCGCCGATTTTCACGCGCCCAACTGTTTGGGGGCATGGCCGCTCTAGCCGAAGCGGATAGCGCGCTGAAGTCGGGCATCGCAAATCCGCGCGCAGCGATGGAGTTCCTCATCACGCAACTCGCCGCATTGCCCTCGGGCACTCGCTCGCCGGCGGCCTGATCAGCCGAGCACGATCCCAAGGCGAACGAGCTCTGTATTCAGGATTTCTTTTGCGCTTTGAGTGCGTTGATGGCCAGCGTGAGGCGGGATTTGTACCGGTTAGCCGTGTTTTCCGAGAGCACGCGTTTGCGAATCGCGCGGTCGACTTCGGAAAATGTGGGCCCGATAAGCTGTGCAGCGGCGGCCGCATCCCCTGCGGATAGGGCGGCGCGTATCTTGCGGATCGCGGTGCGCACGCGGGTTCGATTGATGCGGTTCGTCGTGGCGCGGTGCTCCGTCTGCCGGATATTCTTCAACACCGATTTCGTTTTCTTCTTGTGTTTTACGGGCGTGCCTTGCGGCATTCAGCGCTCCTGGATTCGAATAGTTAAGCTGTTAAAGCTATCTGACGCACACCACTTTGTCAATTTGACTTCGATTCCGATTTGAACGTGAACCGTGTACACTCTCGCGAATCTGGCCGCCGCAGCGGGCGCACTGCGCGATGAATCGAGGTTAACTTGGACTGGAAGCTGATTCTAAAACTTTCTCTGTTCGGGCTGGCGATGGGACTCGCCACGGTATTCGTCGTCCCTTCAAGCATCGAACCACTGTTGTGGCTCGTAGTATTCGTTGTGTGCGCCTACATCATCGGAAAGAGAGTCCAATCCAAACATTTTCTTCATGGGTTACTGCTGGGACTGGTCAACTGCATCTGGGTGACTGGATCGCACGTCCTGTTTTTCACCCGCTACCTCGCCAATCATCCCAAAGAGGCGGCTATGATGGCAAATATGCCGCTGGCGATCTCCCCTCGCCTGATGATGGCGGTGGTCGGCGGCCCGGTCGCGGGGGTGATTTCGGGCATCGTCATCGGCGTCCTGGCCTTAATCGTAGGCAAAATCTACAAGCAGCCCCAGGCGGCGTGACGGGCTAGTTCGCGCGGCGTCCTCTTCGTCCATCCATTAGGGATACCAGGGGTCGCCTTGACCCCGCCACTGGCCCTGCGCTACGCTATTTGGAGTGATGGACCCATTCGCAGTGCCCGTTTCCACGCGCCAAACTAGATGAAACAGACCGTCCGGCTGCTCGGCGACGTATCAGAGTTCTGCGGAACGCTCGATGAGAACCTCAAGCTCTTCGAGTCAACCCTCCACGTAGCCACCAGCCTCAAGGACAGCGAAATCGAGATTGAAGGCGAGCCAGAGAACGTTCACGAAGCCGCCCGGGTTCTCAGCCAGTACAACGAGCTCGTCAGCGAAGGCCGGGCGCTCGGGAGCGGCGAAGTGAAATCGCTCTTCCGAATGGCAACAGAAGAGCCTCAGCGGCCGGTCCGCAGCGCGTTCTCGCCCATGCGCGGACCGCGTGCCTTTGGCAAGAAGGGAATCGCGCCGCGAGGTCCGAACCAGCGACGTTACATCGAAGCGCTCGAATCCTTTGACATGGTTTTTGCGATCGGCCCCGGCGGCACAGGGAAGACCTACCTCGCGGTGGCCATGGCCGTCTCGGCGCTGCTCTCGAAGCAAGTGAACCGCATCATCCTGGCCCGGCCCGCGGTCGAGGCCGGCGAGCGGCTCGGGTTTCTGCCGGGCACGCTGCAGGAAAAAGTCGATCCGTATATGCGCCCGCTCTACGACGCGCTCTACGATTTGCTCGAGGCGGACAAGCTCGAGCGATTCCTCGAAAAGGGAATCATCGAGGTCGCGCCGCTCGCCTTCATGCGCGGGCGTACGCTGAACGACTCTTTCGTGATTCTTGACGAGGCGCAGAACACCACCAGCGAGCAGATGAAAATGTTTTTGACGCGGCTGGGATTCAATTCCAAAGCCGTTATCACCGGCGACGTGACACAAATTGACCTGCCGACTGACCGCCGCTCGGGCCTTATCGAAGCCATCGAGATCGTCGGGAAAATCGAAGGCATCGCATTCATCTACTTCGATGAACGCGATGTCGTGCGGCATAACCTTGTGCAACGCATCATCAAAGCCTATGACGAGCGCGCGGCGTCCCAGCCGAACTCGGCAACCAAGAAACCTGGCAACGGCGCTCCGCGAGCCGCCGCTTCTCGAGCTCCCCAGCAATAGGCGCATTCGCAATGATGGAGAACCATCAGCGGCGCGTTCGCATCGTTCTACC
>DASPVY010000413.1:0-5390 GCA_035622115.1 Candidatus Acidiferrales bacterium | reverse complement strand
GCGAGGCCCATATCCTGGCGAGCGATTTCTTCCACCGCGTGCGGATCCGATTTCAAATCCTTGACGCGCTGATCGAGCTGGCGATTTTCTTCGTTGAGCTGATTGATTTCCTGCCGAATTTGCGCCGCTTCTTTCTGCGAGCGCCGCATGGCAATCACCCCGTGGGTGCCGAACACGTCCTGAAGCATCAGTAGGACAAAGCCGATGAGGAAAATCGTACGCACGTTTGTCTTGATGAAGTCGCGCAACCGCGCGCCGTAGCTCACAGGTGAATCCACTTGCGTGCCTCCTCCGCCAGCCTCTGCGCCGCGGCCTCTGAAGTTGATTCCGCATAGATGCGCACGAGCGGCTCGGTTCCCGAAGGACGCAAGAGCACCCAGTCGCCGCCGTCGAGAATAATCTTCAAGCCGTCGGTGCGATCGATTTTCGTGATGCGAACGCCGCCGAGTTCTTTCGGTTCCGATTTCAATTTGTCATTCACGCGCCGCTGAACGTCGTCGGGCAGGGTGAGATTGACGCGAATGGGCCAGTATTCGCGGCCGACGCGGCGAAATAAATCGGCGCGCTGTTCGGTAATGGACTTGCGGCGCGCAGCGATCATTTCTGCGACGAGCAGGCATGCAAGTATGCCGTCTTTTTCCGGTTCATGGCCTCGGATGGTAAGGCCTGCGCTTTCTTCTCCGCCGATAATGATCGCGTCTTTCGCAAGATATTCGCCGATGTACTTGAAGCCGACGGGAGTTTCATAGAGGGGCACCTTGTGCAGGCGCGCGACCGCATCGACAAGGTGAGAGGTCGCGACGCTTCGCGATGCGCCAAGTGTCCAGCCGCGGCTCTCGATCAGGTAATCGAAGAGCATCGCGAGAATGTGATTTGGGGAGATGAACGCGCCGTCGCGATCAAGGATCCCGTAGCGATCCGCGTCGCCATCGGTCGCAAGGCCGGCGGCAGCTTTTGTTTCACGAACTGCTTTTCGCAGCGGCGCAAGATTTTCGTCCGATGGATCGGGGCCACGGCCTTCGAAGAGAACATCACGATTGCCGCGGATGGCCGTGACCGGGACTCCGTGGCCCGCGAGGATGCGATCGAGCCAGCCGGCGCCGCAACCGTGAACCGCGTCGCAGATATAAGCGCCTTTCGAGCCGGTGATCGTATCGAAGCGGACGAGCTCGGCGAGGCGCGTGAGGTAAGGCCCGCGAATGTCGGCGAGTTCAAATGCGCCGGCACGACCTTCGTCCGGCGACGAAAATTCGCCTTCGGGAAACTTTGCCGCGCGTGCTTCGATATCGCGAGTGATCTCAGGAAGCGCTGGACCGCCATTCGGGCCGGAGAATTTCAGGCCGTTGTATGCGGCTGGATTATGCGATGCGGTGATGTTTACGGCGCCATCGAACTTGCGGCGAACGGCTTCATAACCAATTGCGGGCGTCGGCGCGGGTGCGTCGCAAAGAAGCACCGAACATCCGCGCGATCGGAGAATACTGGCGGCCGCGCGTGCAAAACTCTCCGATAAAAAGCGAGTATCGTATCCGACCAGCAGTTTGGGTGCACGATTTCGGCTGCGACAGTGGTCAGCGATGGCTGCGGAAGCACGACGCACACCGGCGAAAGTGAAATCGTCAGCCATGATGCCGCGCCAGCCGGATGTGCCGAAGTGGATCGCGTTGCTCGCCATGCGGCGCTATTGTATCTTGGCGCGCAAAGAGAGATGACAAAACTTTGAGGTGTATCGGGGTGGTAACGCGCGCCGGGAAAGCGTCAAACAGTGACAGATAAGCTCGTTTTTCTGGTGACTTGCGGATCGCGCAAAGAAGCGCAGCGGCTCGCGAGAGCGATTGTCGAGGCTCGGCTCGCCGCATGCGTGAATTTAATAACCGCGCCGGTGGAATCGGTCTACCGATGGAAGGGGCGAGTCGAACGCGCGAAGGAATTCTTGCTCTTGATCAAAACAACACGCAGAAACTCAGAGGAACTGCGACGCGAGATCGAGCGGCTTCACAGCTACGACACGCCCGAGATCATCGCTCTACCCGTCTACACGGGCTCGCGCGATTATCTCGACTGGATTGACGAATCCTTGAGCGATCGGGAGAAAAAGCGGGCGAAGCGCCGCTCGCGGAAAAGTTAAATCTTCCCAAGCGCCTGATCCAGGTCCGCAATTAAATCCTCGACATCCTCGATGCCGACCGAAAGACGCACCAGTCCATCGGTGATTCCAATCCTTTTGCGGATATCCGGAGGAATCGAAGAGTGCGTCATCAGCGCCGGAAGCGAAATAAGTGTCTCAACGCCGCCCAGGCTTTCCGCCAGCGAGCATAACTTGACGTGATTCAGGAAACGACGGGCCGCATCTTCGCTGCCAACATCGAAGGAGATCATCGCGCCAAAGCCGCGCTGCTGGCGCTTGGCGAGTTCGTGCTGCGGATGCGACGGCAGTCCGGGGTAAACGACGCGCTCCACTTTGGGATGGCCGTGAAGGAATTTGGCAATCGTCATGCCGTTCGCGTTGTGACGCTCCATTCGGACGGCGAGGGTTTTCAAGCCGCGGGACACCAGGAAGCAATCCATCGGCGCGAGGCCGGCCCCGGCGGAACGCTGAACGAAAAAGATTTTCTCGGCATCTTCAGGACGAGTAAGGACAGCAACGCCGCCGGTGCAATCGCTGTGGCCGTTCAAGTACTTGGTCATCGAATGGACCACGATGTGGGCGCCGAGAGCAATCGGCTGCTGGAGATAAGGGCTGAGAAAGGTGTTGTCGACGGTGAGCGTCAGGTGGTGTTCGTCAGCGATGCGCCTGCACGCCGCCAAGTCGCTCAGAATCATGGTTGGATTCGTCGGCGTCTCGATGTAAAGCATCTTCGTTGTGGGGCGCAACGCCGCGGTGATTTTCTCGGTCGAGGAGGTGTCGACGTAGCTGAATTCGAGCCCGAACTGCACGAGAAGCTGAGTGGTCAGCCGGAACACGCCGCCGTAAACGGACTCAGAAAGCACGCAGTGATCGCCCGGGCGCAGGAGCCGAAACACTGCGTCAATAGCAGCCATGCCGGACGTGAACACGTACGACGTATGGCCGCCTTCGAGCTTGGCAAGGCATCGTTCGAGGGCTTTTCGATTGGGATGGGCCGTGCGCGCGTAGTCATATCCCTTATTTTTCCCGACCGCTTCCTGAACGTAGGTAGACGTTTGATAGATCGGCGCAACAACGGAGCCCGTGGCCGGATCGGGTTCCTGGCCCACGTGGATCGCGTCGGTCGAAAAGCCCATGATGTGATTTCTCCTTGATGTTGTGCCGCGGCCGGAGCCGGCGATCGCGGCGACTTGCGAATCAAGTGCAGATTGAGCACAATGACTGCGGTGAATGTCGCGCCGCAATAGACGCACCAAAGCTAGCCCAGACGGCACGGGCAGTCAAATTGCGCGATAATTCCAACGGACTGCGCTGTCCGCAGTCGAATCCGCTTTGCGATGTTCTCAGTGAAGGCGGCCAATGGCTGGAATTGCTGGCTTGCGCGACGTGCGTCGTTTCGGAGTTGCCGCGTTCATGGTCGTCGCAGCGCTCATCGCTCGTCCGCTCGTTGCAGCGGCGCAACAGAACGACAATCCCCCGCAGCAGAACTCGACTCCGTCCGCCCAAACGGGTCACTCTGATACAACTCCTCCGCCTGCAAGCCCGGAGAAAGCGGCTCCTGCTCCCGCTTCGAAGCAGACCGACCCCAAGAAAGCCGAGTCCAAAGACTCAAAGACGGATGAGGCGCCGGAATCGAAGCTCAGAATTTCCGTGACCGCGGCCGAAACGGGCAAGCCTGTTGGCAACGCCAGCGTCTACATCCGTTTCCCGGAAGGCAAGACGTTCTTCACGCACAAAGATAAGCAAGCGGAGATGAATTTCAAAACCAACCAGGATGGGAGCGTGAAGGTGCCAGGCGTCCCGCGCGGTAAAATCTTGATTCAAGTCATCGCGCCGGGCTGGCACACGTATGGGAAGTGGTACGACGTCGCAAAAGATGAAGAAGAAATTGAAATCAAGCTCGACAAGCCTCCGCGCTGGTATTGAGGCATAGCTGGAGGAAATTCCTCGACGATTGTAGTTCCTCCTAATTTCCGCCGCCCAGGAAAAAAACTCCGGCAGATGCGAAGTTTCAGAAGTGCTCGCGAACTCTGCACTGAGTTTGTGCAAAGAGCATTAAGAGCTGTATTCGTAAGGTGTTTTGAGTATGAGAATGGCCTTATCCACAGGGTTTTCAACATAACTGTTGAAAACTTTCGCGGAATATTTATCGGCGCGCAATTGAATCGGCGTGTCGCGGTGACGAAATTGCCCATCGAGACAGTAGAAACCCCAGTGACCCGGCCTCGCCCCTGTGGGGTCCGTCGTCATGTGTCCGCTGACTGAGCGTGATATGATTTATTTCAGCGCTTGGGCCGCGCGATATTCATGAAATCACTTATCGTCAACGCGGACGACTTTGGACTCACAGCCGGAATCAATGCTGGAATTCTGCGGGCCTTTCAAGGCGGAATTCTTACCAGCACGACGCTGATGGCCTCGGGCTCGGCGTTTGATGATGCTGCGGCGCTGGTCCGGGCAAACCCGGCGCTGGATGTTGGCGTGCATCTGGTCCTCGTGGGCGGAAGAGCGGTCGCGCCGGCTGACGAAATTCCGTCGCTCGCCAAATCCAACGGCGATCTGCCTCAGACACTTCTCGAACTTGTCGGAAGGCTGTCGAGCGGGCTGATCCACAGCGATGATATCGAGCGTGAATTTCGCGCACAGATCGAGCGAGCCGTGGCCGCCGGAGTTATTCCGTCTCACCTGGATACCCACAAGCACACCCACGCGCATCCTATTGTGATGGAAGCACTTTTCCGCGTGGCGAAGGAATTTGGGATTCTGCGCGTGCGGAGGCCCTTCGAAGCGACGCAGATCGCATCCAAGGTTCCGGAAGCTAATAGCGGACTTACGCAACGTTTTTTAGTGGCCGCCGCGAGCATCGCCGCGCCGGCGTTTCGTCGCGGGCTAAAGTCATATAATCTGCGCGCGCCGGACCATTTTTTTGGAGTCACTTTGACGGGGTCGATGAGCACGGCCGCCCTGCGCCACGTGATCGAGCATCTGCCGGAGGGCACGAGCGAAATCATGTGTCATCCGGGAGTTTGCGACGTCGAGTTGGAAAAAAGCGCCACGCGGTTGAAGCAACAGCGGCAACTTGAACTGGATTCGCTATTGGATGCCGAGGTCGGCCGCGCGATCCGCGAATCGGGCGTGCGGCTTATGCCTTACAAGGACTTGAACTGAGAGAAAATGAAGAGTTTGGGATACATCCCATGCGACAATTAGGGCCGATGCCGCCAAAATATTCCGTCGTCGTTCCGCTGCACAACGAAGAGTC
>DASPVY010000412.1:0-2608 GCA_035622115.1 Candidatus Acidiferrales bacterium | reverse complement strand
GCTGATCGTCGAGCTTTCACCGAGGCAACTGGCGATTTTTGAGCAGATTGCCGAAGAATTGCGCGCGAACGGATTCGAGGCCGATCTGATGGGCGCGCGATCGGTGGCGATTCATGCCGCGCCCGCGGGCATCGCGGCTGGGGACGCGGAAAAGCTGCTCTCCGAGATTCTCGACGGCATAGCGCGCGAGAGCCAGGCCATCTCGATCGATTCGCTGCAATCGAAAATCGCGGCATCGACTTCGTGTCACGCCGCGATCAAAGTGAACACCCCGCTCGAACAATCCAAAATGGAATGGCTGCTCAGCCAACTTTCGCGCACGAATTATCCGATGAGCTGCCCGCACGGGCGCCCCGTCGTCTTGCGCTATTCGATGCGCGAGATCGAGCGGGCATTCAAGCGCGTCTGACCTCCGCGGACCCATGCGAAAACTCATCATCGCCATCGACGGCCCGGTTGGCTCGGGCAAGAGCACGGTGGCGCGGCGCGTTGCTGAATTGCTCGGCTACGTTTACGTCGATACAGGCGCGATGTACCGCGCCCTGGCTCTTAAGGCGCAACACAAAGGGATGCCGCTCGCGTCCGACGACGATTTGGCGCGGATGGCCGACGAAACGCACATCGATCTTAAGAGCGTTGGCGGGGCCCAGAAAATATACCTTGATGGAGTGGACGTCAGCGCAGCGATTCGTGGCGTCGAGACGTCGCAGGCGGCGTCGAAGATTGCCGTGATTCCAGGCGTGCGGCGCGTCCTGGTGGCGGAGCAGCGGCGCGTCGGCCAGCTGGGCGGCGTAGTGATGGAAGGCCGCGACATCGGTACAATTGTTTTCCCGGATGCCGACTTGAAGATTTATCTCACGGCTTCCGCCGAAGTGCGCGCCCAGCGCCGCTGGCTGGAACATCAGGCCAAGGGCGACGCGATCAATCTCGAGCAAACGTTTGCGGAGGTACGCGACCGCGATCGCCGCGACCTCGGACGCCAAAGCTCGCCGCTCAAGCGCGCTGACGATGCCGTTCTGGTTGACAGCACCGCAATGGACGCCGAAGAAGTCGCGCGTCTCATCGTCCAACTCGCCCGCGAAAAAGAATCCCGCTGAATGGATCGCGCAATCCGCGCAGGCGCTTCCTCGCGAGTGAATGGTAGACGGTGGGGAATGGACAAGCGGTGAAGCGCGAACGCGGCGGGCTAAGCGGGGCCGGACATCGAAGCCAGAAATTCCGCATTGCTCTTGGATTTGACTAACCTTCCCAAGAGAAGCTCCATCGCCTCTACCGTTGAAAGCGGACTCAGCACTTTTCGCAGCACCCACACGCGATTCAATTCATCCGCCGGCAAAAGCAGTTCATCCTTGCGAGTGCCGGAACGGTTGATATCAATCGTCGGGAAGACGCGCTTGTCCACCAGCCGCCTATCGAGATTGATTTCCATGTTGCCGGTGCCCTTGAACTCTTCAAAGATGACGTCATCCATGCGACTGCCGGTGTCGATCAACGCGGTGGCGATGATGGTAAGCGAGCCGCCGTCTTCGATATTCCGCGCGGCGGCGAAGAAGCGGCGCGGCCGCTGCAAGGCGTTCGCGTCGATGCCGCCCGAGAGGACTTTGCCCGAAGGCGGCGTGACGGCGTTGTAGGCCCGGCCGAGACGCGTGAGCGAATCGAGGAGAATCACAACGTCGCGCTTGTGCTCCACCAGCCGCTTGGCTTTTTCGAGGACCATTTCGGCCACTTGAATGTGCCGTTGGGGCGGCTCATCGAAGGTGGAGCTGATCACTTCGCCTTTCACCGTCCGCTGCATATCGGTGACTTCTTCGGGCCGCTCGTCGATCAAAAGGACGATCAACGCAATTTCCGGATGGTTGGTCGTGATCGAGTTCGCGACGGATTGTAGCATCATCGTCTTGCCGGTTCGCGGCGGCGCCACGATCAATCCGCGCTGCCCTTTTCCGATCGGGCAAAGCATATCCAGCACCCGCCCGGTCAGATTTTCCTTCGTGGTTTCAAGCCGGATTCGTTCCTGTGGATAAAGCGGCGTCAGGTTGTCGAAGAAAATTTTGTTCCGCGCGACCTCCGGGTCTTCGAAATTGACCGCTTCGACCTTGATGAGCGCGAAATAACGCTCGCCGTCTTTCGGCGGCCGCACCTGCCCGGAGACGGTGTCGCCGGTCCGCAGATCGAACTTGCGAATCTGCGACGGCGATACGTAGATGTCATCCGGTCCCGGCAAATAGTTATATTCCGGCGCGCGCAGGAAGCCGAAGCCGTCGGGGAGACATTCGAGGACGCCTTCTGAGAAGATCAAGCCATTCATCTCCGTTTGCGCGCGCAAGATTTGAAAGATCAGTTCCTGCTTGCGCATGCCGCTCGACCCGGGAATGTTCAGCTCCTTGGCGATCTTCGCCAGGTCGTTGATATTTTTGTCCTTCAGTTCTGCAAGACTCACAGTCATAGAGTTTTTTCCTTCTTCACGGCTATACACCCTGGCACAAATTGATTCCGATTGGACTCCGGCAGGAGAACAGTTTTTACCAGCGACTGCGTCCAGACTCCTAAACGGGATCCCGAGCGAAAACTGAGATAGCCCCGCGGCAAAGGACCCAATTCGTCCGAG
>DASPVY010000411.1:0-3319 GCA_035622115.1 Candidatus Acidiferrales bacterium | reverse complement strand
AGCGTTGTGACTTCAGCCACGCAGCACCTCTTCGAGCCGCGCCAATCCCGCGGCCGCATCCTTGCCCAGCTGAATTTGCGTAACGCGCCGCCCGCCTTGCTTCAGCGCCGTATAATCGCCCGCCGCCTGCGCGCGAATCAGCTGGCCGAACGTGTAATCGGTTTCCGGCACGCTCAGATTGGTTGCGGGCGAGTCGACAATCTGCAGGAACACGCCTGTGTTGGGCCCGCCCTTGTGCAGTTGGCCGGTGGAATGGAGGAACCGCGGGCCGTAGCCCAACATGGTCGCTGCTTTCGAGCGATGCCAAAGGAGCGTGCGGATGCGCTCGAGAACCGCGGTCGTGTGTTCGGAGGGCGCGAGGTACGCATCGATCCCAATGTAGTCCCTCGGTTTCACCGAGGCCAGCAGCTTTTGCATCGCCTCGCTCAAGGCAACCGGATTCGCAGCGTCCACAGAATCCACCACACCAAGCGAAGCGTCGCCCGCCGGCTTCTTCATGGCCTGCCGCGCGAGGTCTTTCGCCAGTTGAACGTCCGGTTGATTGAATGGCTGGATGCCGATGGCAGCCCCGGCACCGGCGATCGCGACCTCCCACCGATAAAATTCCTGCCCAAGGTCCATGAGTTCATTGGTCGTGATTCGAATCACCGGAAATCCGGCCGCTTCCAGCGCGCGAAGTTTTGTCGCGTGGGACTCATCCTTTTCAGATGCCAGCCGCAAATGAACGAACAGCCGATCGTTTTGATAACGCGAAGGATCGCCCGCAGGCTCTTCGCCGGCCACTGGAATAATTCCCTTCCCGTCCTTGCCGGTGCTCTCGGCGATCAACTGTTCGAGCCACTCGGGAAAATCGCGCAGTGATGGCGAGGCAAAAAAAGTAACTTTGTCGCGCCCCGCGAGCGCCGCCACGCCGAGAATCGCGCCGAGTTGGAGCCCGGGATCTTGCTGTTCCGGAACGCTCGCCCCGCAAGCTTTTTCCATTTGCGCCGCGCGGTCGAGGAGGGGCTTCAAGTCGAGTCCGATGATCGCAGCGGGCACGAGGCCGAAATCCGTGAGCGCCGAGTAACGGCCGCCGACATCGGGCGTCGCCAGAAAAACGCGGCGGAAATTCCGGTCCTCGCCGAGTTTCTGCAACGGCGTACCCGGATCGGTGACGCCGATAAACTGCCGGCCCGGATTTTTCGCGTGAGCACTGACGCGATGCCAGAAATAATGGAAGAACGAGTTTGGCTCGATCGTCGTTCCCGACTTGCTGGACACGATGAAGAGCGTGTGGGCGAGATCGATCTTGTCTTCGAGCGCCATCACCGCGGCCGGATGCGTGCTGTCGAGGACGTATAGTTCCGGATAGCCGGCTCGATTTCCGAATGTGCCCTGGAAAACTCCGGGCGCAAGACTCGAGCCGCCCATTCCGAGTACCACCGCGTAGCGAAATCCTTCAGCCTTGATTTCCTCTCGGAACTTGATCAGATCGTCCACTTGCGGGAGTTGCGCCTCTGGCAGCGTGAGCCAGCCGAGCCGGTCGGTGATTTCCGGCGTTCCGCGCGGAGCCCAAAGAGTGGGGTCCTTCGCCCACATGCGAGCCGCAAAATGCTCGGCGCTCCAAGATTGCAGACGTTTTTCCACCGCTGGGGCAAGCGTGCCGAGCGAGTCGCCCGAGTTTTCGGAAGTCGCAGCAACGAGTGTCGCGCGCTTCTTGTCGATCGTAGCCAGCAGATCATCGAACGATTTGTCGAACAGGGCGACTCCGTCCACTTGAAGGCGGTCTGTGATTTCGTCGAGATTCACGCCGACTTTCTTGAGCCCGGCGAGCACCGCCTGGGTCTCCTCGGGCGAATCCAGAATTGTCTTTCCGCGGACGACCCCATGATTGCGAAACGCTTCGAGCGTCGCCGGCGGCAGCGTGTTAACCGTGTACGGGCCGATCAATTCGGCGACGTACATTGTGTCGGGATACGCTGGATTCTTTGTGCTGGTGCTGGCCCACAGCACGCGTTGGACGCGCGCGCCGCGCGCGCGCAGCGCCGCAAAATCCGGCCCCTCAAATATTTCCTGAAATCGCTTGTAAACGGCGCGGCAATTCGCAATTCCCGCTTTTCCGCGCAACGCCAGCGCTTCCGGCGTCCCGATTTTTTCAAGCGCCTCATCGGTCACATTGTCCACGCGGCTCACGAAAAACGATGCCACCGACGCGATCCGCGTGGGATCCGCCGCGCGCGTCAGTCCGCAAATGTATGCGCGAGCCACCGCTTCGTAGTGCGCCATCGAAAACATTAATGTGATGTTGATATTCAGCCCGGAAGCCAGGAGTTCCTCCACCGCTGGAATCCCTTCGGGCGTCGCCGGAACTTTGATCATCAGATTCGGCCGATGCACCGCATCCCACAATCGATGCGCTTCTCGAATTGTTCCGGCCGTATCGAGAGCAAGTTTCGGCGAGACTTCCAGGCTCACAAATCCATCCGCTCCACTCGAGCGATCGTAAATGGGTCGCAGAATGTCCAGGGCCATCCCAATGTCCTCGAAGGCGATCGCGTCGAACAGCGCAGAGGCGCTCGCGCGCGGGTTGGCGGCGAGTGCGCGGCGCAGCGTGGCGTCGTAGTCCGTGCTGCCGGACACAGCTTTGTCGAAAATCGTCGGGTTGCTGGTCATGCCCGTCAGGCCATCGTCGTCAATCAGGCGCTGCAGCGCCCCGCTCGTCAGCAAGTCGCGGCGAATGTAGTCCAGCCAGATCGCCTGCCCTTGCGCCTCCAGCAGACGAAGCGGATTCTCGGCGGCGGTTCCGGGCTGTATCGAGCCAGGACTAACTTTGGTGGCCATACTTCACCTCCAATGCTTTGATCTTTTCGAGCCGCCGGACGTGACGCGGCGCGTTCGAAAACACAGCTTTAAGATAAATCGCAACAAGGTCCTTGGCGAGCTCGGTGGCGATGACGCGCGCGCCGAACACCACGATATTCATGTTGTCGTCCTCGACTCCCTGGTGCGCGGAGTAGCAATCGTGCGTCAGCCCGGCGCGAATCCCCGGAAGCTTATTCGCCGCAACCGAAGCGCCCACTCCGCTCCCGCAAATCAGGACGCCGCGTTCGGCGCGCCCGTCGAGAACCGCCAGTCCCACTGCCTCGGAGTAATCAGGATAGTCCACTGGCGCAGTGCTGTTCGTGCCAAGATCCAGGACGCTGTGGCCAAGCGACTCGAGATAAGGGATCAAATCCTGCTTGAGAGGATAGCCAGCGTGATCAGCTCCAATTGCCAATCGCATCTTCCAACTCCAGCAATCTCTTGCTTCGCGCCAAGTGTATCATTACGTGCCGGGAGC
>DASPVY010000410.1:0-6524 GCA_035622115.1 Candidatus Acidiferrales bacterium | reverse complement strand
AGGATCACGAATTCGTCGCCGCCGTAGCGAAACGCGAGATCAATAATGCGGCAATGCGCCTTGATCATTTCGCCGACCTCGCCGAGGAGCTTCGAGCCCATCAGGTGTCCGTGCGTGTCGTTGACCGACTTGAAATGATCGAGGTCGATAAAGATCACGGAAAACTCGAAGGCGTAACGGTTCGAGCGGTAAATCTCGGTGTCCAGCGTGAAATGCAGGTGCCGCGCGTTGTAGAGCGTTGTGCAATCGTCCTTTATGGTCAGCTCGTGGATGCGATGCACGTGCCGCGCGTTTTCGATCGCGATGGCGGCGTAGTCGGCCAGCGCTTCGAGCAGCGCGAGATCGCGGCCGCTGAATCCTTCCGGCCCGACGCAATTGATCAGCTCAATCACGCCAAGGCACTGATCGCGGAAACGCACGGGGACGGCGACGATCGAGCGTGTCTCCATTTTTGTCTTTTCGTCGACTTTGGCGAAGAAGCGCGAATCCTGCGCCGTGTCCGGCACGACCACCGGCTCGCCACTCTGGGCCACCCACCCGGCAATGCCTTTGCCGAGCGGGATGCGAACGTCGCGGAGCGCTTCGGCGCCGACGCCGGTGGCAATCTGGAAATAAAGTTCGTTCTTCTCCTGGTCCATCAGGAGCAGAGACCAGGTGTCAGGACGCAGGACTTCGTTGATCTTTTCCATGATGGTGCGCAGGACTTGGTCGAGCTGGAGAGAGGAAGTGAGCGCCTTCCCGAGTTCGTGGAAAACAGAAACCTCACTGCCTTCAGGCATTTCCACCCGGACGCCGGGGTTGCGGCGGCGTTCGACTCCGCGGAAAGGTTTGGAATCAGGCACAGTTCGCATCGACACCAGTGAGCTCGAAAGTCCTGAACGGGCAGGACTTTCCTCATCAGGCTGAATTATAGAAAGGCCCGGGAGCGACTGCAAACGGCAATGGGAGCGGGATTGCCCTAAAGCCAACCCGAGCGAGCACAACCTGTGGGGCCCCTCGGGCAAAGGTATCTCACCAATAGTGTGCGGTTTGCGTTGACACCCTTTGCCCACGTGCCTATATTTCCACCGGAGTCTTTTTTCCGCAGGATGCCGACAAGGACCTTTGGCGACCGGCTGAAGCGCGAACGCGAGTTGCGTGACGTTTCGCTGGAAGAAATCACCAAAGCCACAAAAATCAAGATCGAGTATTTGCAGGCCCTCGAAAGCGACGACTGGGATCATCTGCCCGGCCGCGGATTTAATCGCGGATACATCCGCTCGATCGCCCGGTATCTCGGCATGGACGAAGAAAATCTGCTCGCCGAGTATTCGATGGCGCGCGCCGAACCGGAGAGAGCGGAGACGCCCGCGCCCCGCGCCGCGGTCGTGGAGAAAGCCCGGCAAAATTGGCGGCGGATCCCAACGAGACAGGTGGTGGCAGTCATCGCCGCCGGTCTGCTGCTCGCGGGCGGTTGGTTCGCCGCTCGAAAAATCGCGACCGCACTGCGATCGTCATCGACGCACGCCGCGCCGCGCGTTGCGCCTCCTCCGCCACCTCCACCGGCCCCGCCTCCCGTGGAAGCCTCGATCGTGCCGATGCCCAAACCGGACCCAGACACTCCGGCCCCGGAGAAATCGGATTTGAATAACGCGACGGCGGCGACCCCGCCCGCGTACTTCGAAATGAAAGTCGAGGCGGGAAAGCCCGCGCACATTCGCGTCTATTCGGATCATCATCTGTTGTATACCGGCCACATATCCGCTGGCGATACCAAGCGATATCGAGCACGAAACACCTTTGAAATTTCTTCGAGCGATTCCGGCGCCGTCCTGATTGAATTAGAAGGACAGACCATGCCTCCGCTCGGTCCGTCGGGACAGCCCGGCAGAGCGACATTCACGCGGAGAGATGTGGGGACGGCAGCCGGGGGCGTTCATTAGCTCGGTTCTAACTTCCGAAGTTCGCTCAGAAATTCGATCGGGACGCGCGCACCGCGAACGGAAACTGGCCGTTTGCACCGGCAGCCTGTCCCTTTCAGTGGAAGACCGCGCGGAATTGCTCGCCGTCCTTTCCGAAGACAGCGACGGCGACGTTGCGGATCAGGCCGCCCACAAACTCGTCACCATTTCGCATGAGGCGTTCGTCGCGGCGCTCGCGCGCAGCGATGCGGACCACCGGCTTTTCCATTACTGCGCGACGGAAATCTCCGCCAAGCCGGGGATCGCCGATGCGCTCGCGAAAAATCGCGCGTGCCCTCGCGATCTGATCGCCCACGCGGCAAGCCATCTTTCTTCGACGGGAATTCAAGCGGTACTCGACGATCTGGACGGACTTTCAATGTCGCCCGCGCTGGCCGAAGCGCTTGCCGGCACGCCGCACGCCACGCCCGAGCAAATGGAACTGATCGCGGAACTGAGCAAAGGACTGCCGGACGAAAAATACGTCAAGGAAGTCACGGCGGTGATGTCCACAGAGCCGAATTCAGTTCGCCGGCTGACGCTGATTCAGAAGATCGGCAATATGAACGTCGTGGAACGGATTCAACTGGCGATCAAAGGGCCGCGCGAGGCGCGCACGGCGCTCATTCGCGACTCCAACAAGATCATTCAGCGAGCCGTGCTGCAATCGCCCCGGCTCACGGAAACGGACGTGGAGAGTTTCGCGTGCATGACGAATTTGACTGCCGACGTGCTGCGATTGATCACCGTGAACCGGTCGTTCATGAAAAACTACACGATCGTTCGGAATCTCATCAACAATCCGAAGATGCCGCTCGATCTCTCGTTGCGGCTGCTGATCCGGCTGACGCCGAACGACCTTCGCCATCTGACGGTGAACAAAAATATCCCGGAAACTTTGCGATCCATGGCCTCGAAACTTCACCGGCAACGCACGGCGCCTGCCGAAGGCGGCGAGTAGCGAAGTCTAGCGCCCATCGCCGGCGGCGGCGTGTTCAGGCGCAGGCTGCAAAATCTCTTCCAGTATTTTCCCATCCGCATCCACTTGTCCGATTTTCAAGCCGAGGATTTTTGCAATGAAGGGATAAATGTTCGTGTTTTGAAACGGCGCTAAAGTGACGCCGTGCCGGATGTCCGGTCCTTCAGCGTAAAAAATCCCGCGCATCGTTTTCATGCGATAAGGATCGTAGCCGTGCGCGCCTTTGACGGTCGGCGGCGGTTCGTTCGGCGGCCCGCTGCGCGCCCGCACCAGATACGGGCCATTCAACACCACGACCGGATCGCCGATGCGCGGATTTGAATCGTAGTGCAATTGCGGCGGAACATCGCGGCGGCGGTAAACCTCGAATTTATCGCTCGCGCCGTGCAGTTGCTTGTAGGCTCTTTCCGCGGCGGCCTCGCTTTTCGGATACATCAGCGCGCCGTCAGTTTCGAAATCGGTCAGATCGGCCCATTTATCGAGATTGATCCATCCGCCCTCGACATTTTCCATTCCGTGATCCGACACGATGATTAGATCGATCGCAAGATGCAAATCGTTCAGCTTTGCTTCCAGGCGCCCCATCAACTCATCCACGTGATGCACGGCAATGGCTTCTTCGGGACTGTCGGGACCGAACTCGTGGCCGGCATGATCGGTGTCCGCATAATAGAGAGTGACGAAATGCGGACGCAGGGCCGCCGGAAGCTCGAGCCAGGCGGCAACTTGCTCGATCCGCGCTTCATCTTTGATCGTGTTGTCGTATTTCAAATAGAAAGATGGCCGGTCGCCGTCGATCTCCGTGTCCGAGCCGGGCCAGAAAAAGCACGCTGTCCGCATGCCCTGCTTTTCCGCCAGGACCCACAGCGGAACTCCGCCGTACCAACTGCCGTCCCCGCCCGTTTTTGGATCGTTATACGAGAACTGCTGCTTGCGCGCGGGATCGTAGAAACTGTTCGCCACGATTCCGTGATGCTCGGGATAAAGGCCCGTCACGATCGTGTAGTGATTCGGAAAAGTGACCGAGGGATAGGCGGAGAACATTCCTTCGACGGCGCTGGCGCCGCGCGCGGCGATCGCCAGAATGTGCGGCGCGCCGTATTTTTGCGCGTAATCGTAGCGGAAGCCGTCCAGCGAGACGAGCACCACGTAATGCTTCGCTTCCTGCCCCGCAGCATTCTTGCCGTGATCGACTACGATCACCGGCGGCGCCGACTGGGGTCGCGAGTAGGAAACACACGCAAAAAACGAAATGAAAATCGCAGCAAGCGCTGCGAATGTTTTAGTGAAACTCCGTTGGCGCGGGATCGCGGCTACAATCCATCGAGACCAATTCCTCGCGGTCATGCCTTCTCCTCCGATTTTTCTACAAGCGACGCGAAATTACGCGCGTCCCCGGTTCCTGCCCGTGCCGGACGCTCGAAATGAATCTGGCGAGAGAGCGGTTGCGTTGAATGCGTTCACAGGAAAGAGCGGTCGAATGGACGCGGGAGAAGCGAGCGCGCCGTCTCGCGCTCGATTTTCCCTTTAAGATTGGAGAGCACCACAGGAATATCGCCGCAAAATTCCCAGATAATCTGGCGGCAGGGGCCGCACGGGGGCGTGAGGATTTCCGTGTCGCAGACGACGGCAATGGCATCAAATTCGCGCTCGCCTTCGGAAATGGCTTTGAAAATGGCGCAGCGCTCGGCGCAGAGCGTCAGTCCGAGTGTGGCGTTCTCGATGTTACAGCCCGTATAAATTTTTCCGGACTTCGTACGCAGCGCCGCGCCCACACGAAAATTGGAATAAGGCGCGTACGCGCGGTCGCGTGCGGTGCGCGCAGCGTCGATCAGGGCTTGCTCGTCGGTCACGGTCATGCCTCGAAAGAAAAGCAGAATCCTCGTCGTCGGCCTGGGCAGCGGCTCGGAATGACTGTCTAATATGACACGCGCAGCGTCAGCCCTGCTTGCCGCTCACGTCTGCGGCGATGCGCGGAAGCACGGCGCGCAGCAGCGCCACGAATTGTCCTTTCACCCGCTCGCCGGTTTCCATCACTTCTTCATGAGTGATCGGCTGATCGAGAATTCCAGCGGCCATATTCGTCACGCACGAAATTCCAAGCACGCGAATCCCCATGTGCCGGGCGACGATCACCTCGGGCGCGGTCGACATCCCCACAAGATCCGCTCCGATCGTTCGCAGATAGCGAATCTCGGCCGGTGTTTCGAAGCTCGGTCCGGAGAGCGCCGCATACACGCCTTCGAAACTGTCGATGCCCAGGCGCCGTGCTTCCATGGCGGCAATGTCGCGATACGCCTTCCAGTAGGCCTGGGTCATGTCAACGAAACGCGGTCCGAACCGGTCGTCGTTTGGTCCGGCCAGCGGATTGGCGCCCTGCAAATCGATGTGATCGCGGATCACCACCAGCGCGCCCTGCTTGAAATTGGCGCCGATGCCGCCGGCGGCGTTCGTCAGAATCGCCGCGCGAATTCCGAGACGCCCGAGAACGCGCATCGGAAATACGACTTCCTTGAGCGTGTAGCCTTCGTAAAAATGGACGCGGCCCTGCATCGCCGCGACAACGACTTCGCCAACTTTGCCGATCACCAGGCGGCCCGCATGCCCTGGAATGCTGGAACGCGGGAAGCCTGGAATTTTTTCGTAGGGAATTCGGACCGCGCCCGAAAGTTCATCGGCAAACGCGCCGAGGCCCGAGCCCAGTACCACGGCTACGCGCGGACGATGTCGCGTTTTTGACAGAATGAATTTCGCGGCGCGATCGGCGCGCGCAAATTCAGATAGCGCCGGGGCCGAAGCCGGCTTCGCGGATTTGCCTCTACGCAGGCTCATTTGAGCATGATCCCGACAATCGATGCGGACATGAGATTCGCCATCGTTCCCGCAAGCATCGCGCGAATGCCGAAGCGCGCGAGATCGGCCTTGCGATTAGGTGCGAGAGCGCCGATGCCGCCGATTTGAATTCCGATCGAGCTGAAATTTGCGAAGCCGCAGAGAGCGAACGTCGCGATCGTAAACGAGCGCGGATCGAGCGAATCCCTGAGCGGGCCGAGGCGCTGGAAGGCGATGAGTTCGTTCGTCACCGTGCGCAGGCCGAGCAAATTACCGATGGTGCGGCAATCGTGCCACGGAATGCCGATCAGCCACGCTACCGGCGCGCCCACCCATCCGAAAACTTGTTCGAGGCTCGCCGGAAAAATCGCCACGTGCGAGTGAATGAACCCGAAAACGCCGTCGGCCAGATAGAGCAGCGCGATAAACGAAATCAACATCGCGCCGACGTTGATGGCCAGATTCAAGCCGTCGCTTGTCCCCCGCGCGATTGCGCCAAGAGTGTTGGCATCGCGCTCGACGTTCGGCATTTCAACTTTGCCGCCGGTCTTTGGCACCTCGGTTTCCGGCACAAGCATTTTCGCCAGAAGAATTGTGCCGGGCGCGGTCATGATGACGGCGGCGAGAAGGTGCTTGGCCTCGATGCCGAAGGCAATGTACGCGGCCATAATCCCGCCGGATACGTGGGCCATGCCGCTGGTCATCACGGTCATAAGCTCCGACTTGGTGAGGTCGGGCAGATACGGCCGGATGGTCAGCGGCGCTTCCGTCTG
>DASPVY010000409.1:0-3025 GCA_035622115.1 Candidatus Acidiferrales bacterium | reverse complement strand
GCGAAGGCAGGCGAGATCGTCGTCGCGAGCGGCATAATCGGGATTCCGATATCCAGCCGCAATCGAGCGCCGCAGCATTTCGAGAGCCTCGGGCTTCATTTTCAGCACGCCGTATGTGCAAGCGGCATTGAAGAGCGTTAGTGAGTCGTTCGGCCGCATCGCCACGGCTTTCTCCGCGGCCGCAACCGCCTCGCGCGCTTTGCCGGCCCGGCTGTAGTTGGCGGCCAGCAGGATCTGGGCACGGACGTCCTCGGGCACAATTTGGAGCTGATGTTCCAAGACCTCGGTAAAGCGCTGCTCGAGCTTCTGTGCCGCTTCGTTCTCTCCGAGCGCGCGAAGGACATTCCAATACGGAGGGTAAATATTGTAGTCGTCCCCGCTCACTGCGACCGCGCGATCGATCAGTTCCGCCGCTTCCTTCCAGCGATCCGATTCGAAAAGCGCTTTGCCGAGAACGGCATAGCCTTCCTCGCAGTCGGGCTTCAACGCGATGGCTTTGCGCGCCAGTTTTGCCGACTCAACGTAATCCTTCTGGTCGAGAAACAATCGCGCTCGCGCTGATAGTCCTTCCGGGAGATCGGGCTGCAACTGGAGTGCGCGCTCGGCCGCCCTCAATCCCTTCTCAACCCACAGGGGATCGCCGCCCTGATATTCGGCCATCGCTCCGCAAACCTGCGCAATTCCTGCGTAGGCCATCGCGAAGTCTGGGTCCAGCCGAATCGCATGCTGATACATCTGCATCGCGAACTCGAGATTCGCCATCCGCGCATATTTCCGGCCGCGCAGAAGATAATCGTAGGCCTCGGCATTTTCCGTCGGCTTCTTCGCAATAGTTTGTTCTTCCTGCGGCGATAGCTTGATGCGCAGCGCCTGCGCGATGCTGCGCGCGATTTCTTCCTGCACCTCGAACACGTCCTTCAATTCCCGGTCGAACCGCTCGGCCCACACCGGATAGTCGCGGCCGGTGTCCACCAGCTGCGCGTTGATGCGCAGCCGGTTGCCCGCGCGCCGAACGCTCCCGGCCAAAACGAAGTCTGCGCCCAGCCGCTGGCCGATTTCAGGCGCCGTCAGCTGGGTATCGCGGAAGGGCACCACGGTGTTGCGCGGGAAAACATGCAGGCCTTTGATTTTCAGAAGTTCGGTGATGATGTCTTCAGACATGCCGTCGCGGAAATATTCATCGTCTTTCGCGCCGCTCATGTTTTCGAAGTAGAGCACCGCCAGCGATTTGTCCCGGCGCGCCGCAGACACCACGGCTGAAGCAGTCGGAACGCGGCCGGATTCGGAATCGCGCTTGAGACGCTGCAAATCCGTGCGCATCTCCGATGCCTTCTGATAGCGCCGGCGCGGGTCCTTCTCGAGCGCCCGGGAGATGATGCGATCGAGCTCCGGAGGCAAAGCCGAATTCAGGCGCATCGGGGCCATGGGATCGCGATTGAGAATCGCTTCGAAGATGACCGCAGGGGTGTTGCCGTTGAATGGCGGACGGCCGGTGGCCATTTCGTAAAGTACGACGCCGAAAGAAAAAAGATCGCTGCGTGTGTCAATGTCTTCGCCGCGTGCCTGCTCGGGAGACATGTAGGCGACCGTGCCCACAGCCGTGCCCGGGTTCGTCAGACCTTCCATGCCGATGCTTGCCGTGGGAGCCGAGGAAGCGCTGATCGTCTCGCCCATGCCGGGCTGCCAATTGGCGGGCTTGGCCAATCCGAAATCCAGAATCTTCGGCCTGCCGTGCGTGATGAAGATGTTCGCGGTTTTGATGTCGCGATGCACGATACCCTTCGCGTGGGCCGCGTCGAGAGCGTCGGCCACCTGGACCGCAATATCCAGCAGCTCGTCGGTCGGCATCGGCCTGCCATCAATGCGTTGGAGCAGGCTTTGTCCTTCAAGCAATTCCATGACGATGAACGAGCGGCCATCTTGTTCGTCAATGTCGTGGATGGTGCAAATATTTTGATGATTCAGGGCGGAAGCGGCGCGAGCTTCACGCCGGAATCGCTCGAGTGCGCGGGGATCTTTCGCCAGTTCGTCCGGAAGGAATTTCAAAGCGACCTGGCGTCCGAGGCGGACGTCTTCGGCCTTGTAAACCACACCCATACCGCCGCCGCCGAGTTTCTCGATGACACGATAGTGCGAGATGGATTTGCCAATCATGTAGCGGACACTGTTCCGGCGATGAATGTTAGGCTGCGCTTCGACTCAAGTCAATCGGCAGGCGGGTCTTTAGCCTTGGCCGACTAGGCGTTTCGGAAAGCCGCGGCGCTGATGAATCGATCGTCTCTTCAATTGCTTTGCCGCGTGGCGGCCGCTAAAATGGCGCGCTCGCGATTCCCTGATGCCACAAAATTCAAGCCCGCACCTCACCCGCGGTTTTGGCCTGCTCCACTCCACCGCACTGAACATCACCAACATGGTCGGAGTGGGCCCGTTCATCACCGTGCCGCTGCTCATGGCGACGATGAACGGACCGCAAGCGATGCTTGGGTGGATAACCGGTGCCTTCATTGTCGTCGCCGACGGCTTGGTATGGAGCGAACTCGGAGCGGCTCTGCCCGGCTCCGGCGGAAGCTATCATTTCTTGCGCGAGGCCTACGGTCGCGAAACGTGGGGCCGATTGATGGCCTTTCTCTTTATCTGGCAATTCGTCATTAGCGGGCCACTGGAAATTGCGTCTGGAATGATCGGTTTCGGAAACTACACCGCGTATCTCTGGCCGGGACTCACGATCAGAGGGCAGCAGCTCGTCGCCGCGGGGGTCGGCGTCGTAGCGGTCATTCTGTTAAGCCGTCGCATCGGCTTCCTCAGCAAGGTGACGCTCACACTCTGGATCGGAACGGTCGCGGCCATGGCAGCCGTAGTGTTAGCAGGCCTCCCGCATTTCCAGTCGAAGCTCGCTTTCGATTTTCCTCCCGGAGCGTTTTCGTTTCAGCGCGGATTCGTTTTGGGGCTCGGGAGCGCGACGCTCGTAGCGGTTTACAACTACATGGGCTATTACGACGTGTGTTACATCGGGGATGAGGTGCGC
>DASPVY010000408.1:0-6525 GCA_035622115.1 Candidatus Acidiferrales bacterium | reverse complement strand
TCGTTTCACGATCGGCGTCGAGGAAGAATTTCAAATCATCGATCCAGCATCGGGAGAGCTGCGCTCCCACGTCAGCCAGCTCATCGCCGCCAGCTCCCCCGAAATCGGCGAGCAGATCAAGCCCGAGCTTCATCAGTCCATCGTTGAAATGGGGACGAAGATCTGCGAGAACGTCGAAGAGCTGCGCCCGGAAATCTTTCGTACGCGCGGAGAGCTGGTGAATGCCGCCGCTCGCTCCGGCTCCTACGTCGCGGCCGCCGGTACCCATCCCTTCTCGAGCTGGATCGATCAGGTGATTTCACCCGGCGAGCGCTATAACACGATCGTCGAAGAGTTGCAGCAACTGGCCCGCTCGCTCTTGATCTTCGGCATTCACGTTCACGTGGCCATGCCCGATCGCACCACCACCATCGCCATGATGAACCAGGTCGGCTATTTCTTGCCCCACCTCCTGGCCCTTTCCACCAGCTCGCCCTTCTGGATGGGCCGCGACACCGGCTTACGTTCCTACCGTACCACCATCTTCCGCCGGTTTCCCCGCACCGGCGTCCCCGAGGATTTCGCGTCCTGGAGCGACTACGACGAGTACGTAAAGCTGCTCATCGATTTGCATTGCATCGACAACGCCAAGAAAATCTGGTGGGACGTTCGCCCGCATCCCACCTTCGGCACGCTCGAATTCCGCATTTGCGATGTGCCCACGCGCGCCGAAGATTCCATAACCCTCGCCGCCTTGACACAGGCCATCGTCGTCAAGCTCTATCGCCTCTATGCCAAGAATCTCGCCTTTCGCCATTATCCCCGCGCCCTCATCGAAGAAAATAAATGGCGCGCCGTCCGCTGGGGAATCGACGGCAAGCTCATCGATTTCGGCAAGCGCGCCGAAGTCCCCATGCGCGAACTCGCGCTCGAATTGCTCGAATTCATCGATGATGTCGTTGACGATCTCGGCAGCCGCGAGGCCGTCGAAGGCGTTCATCGCATCCTCCGCGACGGCACCAGCGCCGAGCGCCAGTTGAAAGTTTTCCGCGATACGGGCAGTCTGCAGGCTGTCGTCCAGCATCTGGTCCGCGAAACGCGCGAAGGCGCCGATCGCCCCAACGCCGCCTCGGCTCGCGGCGGTTGATTTCGTTTCCATCATTCTGCAGTTGGTTTGCTTAGGGGTGCGCGTATGAAAATTGGTCTTCTGTGCGGTCGCGAATTCAGCTTTCCTCCGGCATTCCTCCAGCGCGTCAACGAACTCGGGGCCAAAGACGGCATCACCGCCGAGTTCGTCAAGCTCGGCGGCACGCGCATGGGCGAGCCCGCCGAATATCGCGTCATCGTCGATCGCATTTCTCACGAAGTCGATTACTATCGCGGCTATCTCAAGCACGCCGTCCTTCAGGGCACTTACGTCATCAACAATCCTTTCTGGTGGACCGCCGACGACAAATTTTTCAATTACTCCGTCATGGCCAAGCTCGGCGTGGCCATCCCCAAGACAATTCTGCTCCCGCAAAAGGGCTATCCCGCCGATGTCGACATCACCTCCGAATCTCTTCGCAATCTCGTTTATCCCATCGACTGGGACGCCCTCCTCGACTACGTCGGACGTCCGGCGATTTTAAAACCCTACTCCGGCGGCGGTTGGAAGCACGTCTACAAGGTCAACAACAAAGAGGAGCTGCTGGCGGCCTACGACGGCACTTCGCCCTATTGCATGACGCTCCAGCAATTCGTGCATTTCGACAAATACGTCCGCTGCTTCACCTTCGGCAAGACCCAAATCATTCCCGTGGCCTACGATCCCCACGCGCGCAAATATCTGGTCATCCACGATTATCTTTCGCCCGAACTCGGCGACCGCATCGTCCGCGACGCCCAGCTCATCAATCAGGCGCTCGGCTACGAAATGAACACCATCGAATTTGCCGTTGACGATGGCATCCCCTACGCCATTGACTTCCTCAATCCCGCGTGCGATTTCGAGCGCGATCGCATCACCGAGTTCTACTTCAATGAAGTTGTCGAGCGCATGGCCAGGCTGGTCATCGATCGCGCGCTGCACGGCGCTGCATCCACTCCCTGGCCGCGCTGGGAACAGATGCTCGGCATCGGCCAGCCTTCGGGCTTCACCGGCGCGCCCGCGGCAACGCAACAAACTGCAACGCCGCCAAGCGCGACGCCGCACAGCGAAACGCCGAAAGGCGCCGCGCCTGCCGCATCAACCCCGCCCGCAACGACAACCGCTGCTTCTCCCGCCTCGGCCCCGGCGCCCGAATCGAAGAAGTCCGGAGCCCAATCCGCATGACGGCTTCGGGCCCCTCCCCGGCCAACGAAGGCGCCGCTCGCAGCAGCGCCTCCGCGTCTGCCTCTTCCGCTTCGCCCGCCGAAGTCTGGAACTCGCTTCTACGCCCCGATGTCGAACTCGCGCCGTCCTATTGCGCCGATCTCGCCGCGAAAATGCGCGCGCGCAAGCTGACTTTCGGCGATCGCATCCACTGCCCTTTCCTGCGGCCGTTTTTTCTCGACGAGCGCGACGAAGCCCGCGTCCGCGCCGTCGCCGAAACCATCGCCGTCCTCGGCGAACGCGTCGCTCATGCCGCCCTCGCCGCCAAAGATTTGCTCGATCAGCTCGGCCTGCGCCCCGAAGAAGAGCGCCTCGCGCGGCTCGAGCCCGGCTACTCCACCGCCAGCACGGCCTCGCGCCTCGATTCCTTCATTCTCCCCAATTCGCTCCAGTTCGCCGAATACAACGCCGAATCGCCCGCAGGCCTCGGCTATTCTCAAACGCTCTCCGAAGTCTTCAGCGAGCTCGAAGTCATGGCCCGCTTCCGCCAGTCCTTCGCCGTCCGCGCCTATCCGCTGATGGAATCGATTCTCGAAGCCCTGCTCGCGAGCTATCGCGATTGGGGCGGCACATCCGCTGCGCCGCAAATCGCCATCGTGGATTGGCGCGGCGTGCCCACCTGGAACGAATTCGAAATCCTGCAGGCCAAATTCGAAGCGCTCGGCGTCCCCACGCTGATCGCCGATCCGCGCGATCTCGAATTCAGCGGCGCATCGCTCGCCGCCCACGGCCGCAAAATCGATCTGGTCTATCGCCGCGTGCTCATCAACGACATCGTTTCCCGCCCCGCCGAATGCGCCGCGCTGGTGCGCGCCTACGAATCCCGCGCCGTCTGCGTGGCCAACACTTTCCGCTGCAAAATTCCGCACAAGAAAGCCTTCTTCGCCGTGCTCACCGACGATCGCAATCGCGAGCTCTTCAGCCAGGAAGAGCGCGAGCTGATCCGCCGCCACATCCCCTGGACGCGTCTGGTCTCCGAAGGGCGCACCACTCGCGCCGGCGAGTCCATCGATCTCGTCGCTCACATCCGCCTGCATCGCGAAAAATTCGTTCTCAAGCCCAACGATGAATATGGCGGCGCGGGCGTCATGCTGGGCTGGGAACTCGATCCGCAGGCGTGGGACGCGGCCATCGCGCGCGCTCTCGCCGATGGGCCCGGCTCCTGGGTGGTTCAGGAACGCATCAACGTGCGCCGCGAAGTTTTTCCGTTCGTCGAAACGGGCGGCAGCGTGGCCATGCGCGACATGCTGGTCGATTTCGCTCCCTATATATTCCGCGGCAAACTCTCCGGCTTCCTCACTCGCCTTAGCTCCACCGGCCTCGCCAATGTGACCAGCGGCGGCGGCCAAATCCCCGCCTTCGCCATCTCCCATCCTGCATGAATCGTCGCGCCGGCATCCTTGCCGGCGGTGTTGACTTTGCCCTTGCTTGTCCTGCGCCTCGAAGCGCTTCCCGCCGGCTCGGCGTAGCGCCGGCATCCTTGCCGGCGGTGTTGACTTAGCTATTGCCCTTGCCGGCGGTGTCGACTTATCCCTTGCTTGCCCTGAGCTTCGAAGCGCTTCCAGCCGGCTCCGCGTGGCGCGGGCATCTTGCCCGCGTTTCTTTGCCGCAGCGTACCGCTAAAGCTGATAGTCGCAGTAACTCAATGATATAGTGTCTGCTTTAAGAAATCGATTGCGTGGAAATCTTCGACCTAGACGAGTCAATGGAAATCGAAGTCGTTATAAAGAACTACCGCTGTTTTCCAGATTCCGAGCCCGCGCGGCTCATACTAGCGAAGGGATTTACTGCTCTCGTCGGCGTGAATAACTCCGGCAAGTCCTCGCTGTTGAGATTTTTTTACGAGTTGCGGTTGCTATTTGAGGCGTCCGGCAAGGACCCAGCCACGCTGGTGGCAGCGCTGCAGCTTAATCCGCGCGGCTTACGCCTCCCCGACTCCGTGTCCGATGCAAACGAGATTTTCAATAACCGAAATACACGCAACCTCGAAATCAATTTACGATTACTGGGTGATGTCGCTACAGCGGATCCCGGGGGAGCGACCGAACTTCATTTCACTCTGAAACGAGATACCCACCAATGGATTGCAGACATCCCACGGCTTTATTCCGCCGCAGAGACTCGTTCCCTAAGCGTCGACCCGCAGGGAAACCTGAAAACCCCGCAAAGACGAATCGTCAACCTGAGACTCATCCAAGAAGTGTGCAGGCAGCTTAGCGACGTCCTGTACATTGGACCGTTTAGGAACGCGATTAACGTTGGTGGCGACTCAAACTACTATGACATTAAGGTCGGACAGCCATTCATTGCCGAGTGGAAGACGCTCAAGACGGGTCCGATCATTGAGAAGAATGTGGCGATTCTGAAGCTTACAGATGGCATTCGTCGAATTTTCGAGTGTGAACAGTTGGAAATCGACGCTTCCAGCGATGAAAAGAATCTGAAAGTATTTGTGAACAACAAGAGCTTCAGACTGACAGAGCTTGGTGCTGGATTGAGTCAGTTCATCCTGGTGCTGGCTAACGCTGCAATTCGACGACCGGAGATGATACTAATCGACGAGCCGGAGCTGAACCTGCACCCATCTCTGCAGATCGATTTTCTAACCACCCTCGCTTCATATTGCCGAGGCGGCGTCGTTTTTGCAACACACAGTATTGGTCTGGCTCGCGCAGCTGCCTCGCGAATCTACTCGCTCAGACGTCTCGAGGAGGGTAAGAGTGAACTGCGCGACTTCGAGGGAACGCCGAATCTCGCGGAGTTCGTGGGAGAGCTCGGCTTCTCCGGTTACCACGAACTGGGATACGACAGGATTCTGCTCGTGGAGGGTCCCACCGACGTCACCACGTTCCAGCAGTTCCTGCGAATGTTCCAGAAGGATCATAAAGTCGTAATTCTCCCGCTGGGGGGAAACTCGCTGATAAACGCGAGCGTCGGCCCCCAATTGAGTGAACTTCATCGAATCTCAACTAAGATCACGGCTGTGATAGACAGTGAAAAGAGAAACGCCGCCGATCCGCTGAGCGCGAGCAGGGAGGGATTCGTGGAGGCTTGCCGTAGTGCATTTATCGAATGCAAGGTGCTGGCTCGACGAGCTACGGAGAACTACCTTACTGAGCGGGCTGTCAAGGCGGCATTAGGCGAGAGCCACCGCGCCCTTAGCGAGTTCGAAACCCTCGGCTCTGTTACGCCGAGCTGGTCGAAAAATGAAAACTGGAGAATTGCGCGCGAAATGCGCAAAGAAGACCTGGACGGCACCGATCTCGGTCCTATCCTCGATTCCCTCTAAACGAGTTTCTTAAGTCGCTGCGTAGCGCAGGGTCGGACGTCACACGCGGCGCGATCGACAGACGGACCCCCCGCCATTTTTGCGGGGCCTCTCGCAGACTCTCCGTTCATCCGCCGATATTCCGCGGCCGCCTCAGAACTGACCTGCTTTTAAAGCAGCCCAGGTCTGCACACTTGCTGCCTTATTTTGCTCGAAAAAGTTTGCATTCTGGTTACTCCGCAAATCTGGCGGCGCTGGCCTCCAAAATTTTCCAGCCCTCGCCGTGGCGCTCTCGATCTCATCGCCGCGCGAGCCTTCCACATCCGCTGCATGTTGATTCCTCGCCGAAATATCTCCTACATTTAAGGCAGCTCGCCTCTCTCTGAACCCGTCGCAGACCGGAAGATCTTCGCCGCCAAAATCCTCAAGGGGAAAACTCATGTCGCAACCAACCAAACGCACCCGCCAACGCAACGCACCCAATCGCATCAACAAAGGAATCCGAACGGCCCGCGCTTACGAGGCGCTGGTCTGGCTCCTGGCCACCGCCCGCTGGATGCACGGCGAAATCGAATCGCAGATGCATCACTTCGGAATCAAGATGTCCGAATTTCACGTCCTCGACGTCTTGCGCCGCAACGGCCCGCAGTATCCCGAGGCCGTGT
Organism: Candidatus Acidiferrales bacterium; assembly: GCA_035622115.1. Classification (GTDB taxonomy): domain Bacteria; phylum Acidobacteriota; class Terriglobia; order Acidiferrales; family UBA7541; genus Palsa-147. The sequence goes on along the minus strand of DASPVY010000408.1, from coordinate 260 downwards.
CGCGGCGCCTCGGCTTGGACCGGGGTTACACTCGTCAAGTGATCAAGCGCCTCACTGCGAAAAAATTCGTCCAGGGCCGGCCGTGGCGGCTGCCGTCGCGCCCTCAGCGCAAAAATTCATTCGACATCGGCGTGCGCTACGGCGGCAAATCGGCCGGAAAATCCGTCGTTCTGATTGAGTTCACCCCCGAAGGGAAAAACCGCTTCATGGATTTTATCGGGCGTCACACCAAGCTGGTGAAAGCGCACATGCGCGCTCTC
>DASPVY010000407.1:0-5460 GCA_035622115.1 Candidatus Acidiferrales bacterium | reverse complement strand
TGAGCGCTTGCGAATTCGTGGCGCAGGTCCCGGTCAAGCGGCTGACGTTTACGCCGGACGAGCGCGTCTGGACGCTGATCGCATGAACGAGAAACTCTACCTGGCGCGAAGCAAGCGAGTCGCGGCGCGGATGCTCGGCGATGAGATGATGGTGATGTCTGCCAAGGACTCGACGCTTTTCACGTTGAATCCGGTGGCGAGCATTATTTGGAACGCGGCAGACGGAACGACTTCTCTGGATGAAATCGTCACGGGCCACATATGCCCGGAATTCGACGTTGAACCCGGCGAAGCTCGGCGCGACGCGGAAATCTTCGCGCTCGAACTGGCCGAACACGGGATTTTAACGGTATCGCCGGAACCGATCGCGCAAAACGAGGCCCAGGAACCAAGATGAGTGCGCTGCTGGCGGAGATGGCCGCGAAGTCGTTTCAACTTGGCGTGCCCTTCAGTGTGCACCTGGATCTAACCTACCGGTGCAATGAGCGATGCGTTCACTGTTATCTCGACCACGACGATCACGGCGAGATGACCACCGCCGAAATCAAGGATGTCCTTAAACAGCTCGCAGATGCAGGCGTGTTCGTGCTGGTCCTGAGCGGCGGCGAGATCATGCTGCGCAAGGACATTTTTGAAATTGTCGAATACGCACGCGAGCTGACGTTCTGCGTCAAATTAAAGACGAACGCGATCCTGATTGGCGATCGCGAGGCGGAACGCTTGCGCGACCTGGATATCGATTCCATTCAGGTCAGCATTTATTCCCACCGCCCTGAGGTGCATGACGCCATCACGAAAGTTCCGGGTTCGCTCAAGCGCTCGCTGAAAGCCATCCGATTCCTGAAGTCAAAAGGGCTGAAGGTCACCATCGCCAACGTGCTGATGAACGATAACGCCGCGGATTACGCCGGCGTGCAGCAACTGGCCGCACAACTGGGCATCGAGTCGTCGCTCGATCCAACGGTGACGCCGATGATGAACGGAGATCGGTCCGTGTTGGCACTGAATGTGAACGCGAACGAGTTGAAACAGGTGTTCCGCGACCCCACGCTAGTTGAAAACGTCGACGAGTTTTGCGCGATGCCGGCGAAGGCCGATGAAGACCTGCTGGAATCCCATCCGTGCAGCGCGGGACATAGCGCCTGTTACGTATCACCCTACGGCGACGTTTATCCCTGCGTCCAATTCCCGCTCCCGAGCGGCAACGTCCGCAAACAGAAATTTATCGATATCTGGAATTATTCGGAACAGCTGAACGAAGTGCGCTCGATTAAGATTCGCGATCTTCCGAACTGCTCGGCGTGCGGCAACATTTCCTCTTGCTCAAGATGCCCGGGACTGGCGTACATGGAAGGAAACATGCGCGGGCCTTCGACGCAGGACTGCGAAAAATCCTACGCCCGCACAGGAATTCTCTCGGTGAATCTGCAGAATCGCAAGGCCAGAGGCCCGGGACTCGTGCACATTCAGGGACTGGATGGGCGCCCTGCGCTCCTGCAAATTCAATCGCCCGAGCCCGTCGCCGAAGCGCTCTCCGCCTAATCGGCCGCGGTTTCCAATCCTCGATTCGGAACTTATTGTTGCTGTTCGAAGACCCCGATACCTACGTTGGCTCCATCCTCCAGAATATGCATGGCCAGCCCCGTATTCGTTTGATAGAAAACCATGCCATAGGGCGCGAGCGCGTTATTCAGATCGAACGTGCCCGTATAACGGCCGACATTTGTGGTGTCGGCGGTAAACGACCCGGCCAACGGCGCCGCAGACAGCTGCTGAACGAAAACTTCGTTGGCATCTCCACTGCCTGCCACATTTGACGGTGAAGCGGCGCTAACCTGGCCCACGATATCAATGTACAAATCCACGCCATAGCCGTGGAGATCGAAAGCGTTATTTCCCGAAAACGCGGCGGTGGAGGATTGCGGAATTAGGACGCCGCTCCCGAGCGATGCTGAGTCAAGCTCCAGGATCAATGCCGAGCCGCCTCCGCTGGAATTATTCGGATCGGTGAGATTGAGGGCGGGATCGGTAAGATACACGCCGTAGGTCTTGATAAAGTCGTTCACGATGACCGTGCCGGTCGCAGAGCCATAGCCATTGCTCGCCATGGTGTAACTTCCAGCGGTAATGCTTGCAGGCGCAGGTGGCGACGGGGGAATGTCGCCCATAAAATTATAGTCAATCACGCCAGAAGTGAGATTTCCCGTTCCATCTGCGTTCACCAGACCCAACTGGGCACTAATGCCTGCGGAGCTGAATCCCTGATCGTTGAAGACGTAGAGTCCCGAGAGCGATGCTGCCGAGAAGCTACCTGAGCCAGTTCCCTGCCCGAATGCCGAGCCGACGACGTTGAACGACGCGGAGTCGATGTCGACGATGCGAAAGACTTCGGGGCCAATCACATAAATTGCGAACATGTTGCCGCCGTAAGTGAGCACGCCGCGTCCCATGGCGTCGAGGGCCGGCCCCGCGAGAGATCCACTAACGGTATTGCCGAACGTCGCCGCTCCGGAGTCGTCGATATCAACGTCAGATGTGGACGTGAAGTTTCCCGCGCCATCCACCATCACCACGCCGCCCTCGACATACGCAAAACTTTTGTCCGCGCCCGCGAGATAAAAAGAATAAGCGCCCGCGAGCGCGGTCGCGCTGGTGCTGGTCTGCAAATCCAGACTGCCGCTTGATGAAAGGCTTGAGTCGAACTCCTCGATCAGCGCGTGATTGTTGTTTACCACCGTAAGACTCAGCGTCTGAGTTCCGCCAACTCCCACGGCCGCATCCGGCACGCCGCTTGATGTCGCAGTCAGGACCATCGAACCACGGCCGTCCGGCCCCACGGTATAGGTTCCGGTAAGCGAGTCGTCGACGGAAGGATTGACCTCCTCTGCATCGTTGAAGTCTTCTTCGCCGGCGGTGACGTCTCCCATTCCGTCCAGGGTCACGGAGCCCGCCGCAACGTAAAACAGGCCAAAGCGATCGTAGCCGCTCAGATAGAACGCATATTGACCCGAAAGGCTGGACGCCGCGGCGACCGCAGTGATGGTGATCGTGGCATTCGCGCCCGCGACGGAGGCGCCGTTCATACTCGTCGCCGTGATCGTGACCGTGCCGCCGGTGGGCGGCGTTGCAGGCGCCGTATAGGTGTTGCTTGCGCCGCTCGACGTTTGCGCCGCGCCAAATGAACCGCAATCAGCACTGGCGCAGGTGACCGTCCACGCGACACTGGCATACTGCGAACCGCCGACAACGGTGGCGCTGACGGGGACTGTCAGCTTGACCTCGAGCGAACTGGGAGTGGATGAACCCAACAAGACAACCAGTGGCGGCGCGCCAATAGGAGCTGCGCATCCGGCGAATGCTACGCCGGCGAGGACAACCGCAGCCAAGCTGAGAATTCCACGATTCATCGCGGCTCTCCTTTCACCGATGTGGCCAAAGGCTCGTCGTTGGAAGGAAAGCGCGGGAAACCATTTTGATTGCGGATGGTGTAGGTCTGCGATCCGGCCGTGACCGTTCGGGTGACGAAGACCTGACTGCTCCCCAGTTTCATTGTTTCGCCGACCACTTGAACCGATTCGCCAATGGATACGGAAAGCGGATTACCTCCCATGAATGCGAAGGGACCCAAATAAGCGTCTACAGCACCGGACGAAGTTGAGAGCATCAGGTGCCCGCCGAGCAGCATGCCTTTCCGTGGTTGGGTGACGATGCTCGTCACCGTGCCACTCAGCGTCGTCTCATCCTTCACGTCATACTTGGCGGCTGTGGATTTTTTGCTCGTCGTTGCGGCCATCTGCGCCCCGGCTGGCGCCGCCAGGAACGACAAAACCATCATGGCTGCTAGCCCCAAGGCCCCTAGCAGATTCCTCATTTCCCCTCCCACTTGGCGACTCACCCGAATCCGAGACGAATGGACAGTAATCAAGGCAGAGGACGGCCCATCGCTTCCGATTAGCTTTCCAATTCGTCTTCAAATTCTGGTGGAATGCCTGCCTGTGACCCCACACAGCATCTCGAACGCGGCGTTACGTTAACACAATAAGAAGTGCGCCGGAGCGCTTGCGCGGCCTATTTGATTAAAACGCCAATATTTTCAGGAAGCCGTTTTTGAAGTGTTTCTGACGTTCCGGCGGCAGGAACAAGAGCCATGAATTCTTATTCCCTAGTTTGAAGGAGAGTCGGCTCCACCCGGCTTGCTTTGAGATTGCTTTAGAATTTCGGCAATTTCCTGCTGCAGCTGCCCGTTTATGTCGTCTACATGCTGTTGCACGATCGGCATCAATGTGCTCATGGATTCCGACATGATGGCGGGCATCTCCCGCAATACCTTTTGTCCGGTGGCTGTGGAATAGAACGCGACGAGGGCGTCAATGTCGCCTTTCGTGAAATGCGCCTGGTACGCCGGAATCATGGCCTGAATCATTTCGTCAAACGGCATGCCCTTCATCAAGCCGTCCATCATGTGGTTCATTTTCGTTTCATAGCCGGCCGGCAGAACGTCCCTGTTTTTCATGTATTGATCGTGAATCATCTGATGCATGGGCACAGACATGGCATCAAGCATCTTCTGGATCATGGCGCGGGAGTGGATCGTATCGAGATATTTTTGAACGTCTTCTTTTGTGGCCGGTGCATCCACGGCGGACTGTTGAGCTCGGGCGTTCGCGACGAAAACAAGACACAGGATGGCCGCAACCAGAAAACGCTTCATGTTGTTCCCCCCTTGATTGCGCTCAGAGTAGTTCACCTGTTCTCATTCGTCCAGCGATTCAAACCTGACCCTTGACAAGAACAGCCTGCAGGGAGAGAATCCGCCGTAGGCGAAGAAAAAGCGAAAACTAGAAGCGCCCGTCCCGCCCTTCCTTCGCCCGGTTACTCCCATGAAAACTGCGCTTCTGCGCGCCCAGATTGAACAAACCCTTCGCAGCAAAATCTCCGCACCTTTCTCAGCGCGGCAGCCCGCACCCGCAGAGACGGTGGCTTCCGGCATTCCGGAGATTGATCGTCTTACCGGTGGCCTGCCCCGCGGATGCCTGACCGAAATTTGCGGGCCGGTGGGCTGCGGCCGGACGAGCCTGCTCGTTTCCCTGCTCGCGTCGCTGAGCAATCGAAAAGAATCGTGCGCGCTGGTGGATGCCCGGGATTCGTTCGATCCCTGTGGCGCGGAAGCCGCGGGAGTGGCGCTGGAGCGACTGCTCCTGGTGCGGTGCACCCATATTGAGCAGGCGCTGCGAGCCACCGATTTGCTGCTGCATGGCGGCGGATTTGGCCTGGTGGCGCTCGATTTGAGCGATCTGCCGGTTTCGAGCGTGCGCCGCGTGCCGCTGAACGTCTGGTTCCGCTTCCGGCGGATGGTCGAAAACACGCCGGCCATTTTCATGCTCCTCGAGCAGGAATCCTGCGCCAAGACATGCGCTTCGCTCGTTCTCCAGCTCGAGATGAAAACGGCGCATTGGCGTT
>DASPVY010000406.1:0-3978 GCA_035622115.1 Candidatus Acidiferrales bacterium | reverse complement strand
CTTTCGGACTCCGAAAAGCGCCATGCCGAGCGTCCGAAAGCTTTACTCGTCGCCGCGCTCGGAGATTTGCTGCCGGAAGAAGTTGTGATGCAGCGCAAGCGCACGTTCACGCTGCCGTGGGAAAAATGGCTGCGCGGCCCGCTGCGCGAGCGAGTGGCCGCCAATCTGTCGGATTGGGCGCCGTCGCTTGAGGCCCTGATTCCCAGAAAGGCGGCCGGCGGCGTCTGGAACGCCTTCGTCGCCGGACGGACAAGCTGGTCGCGTGCCTGGAGCTTGCACGTCTTGAACGCCTGGGTGAAACGCCAGTTAGAAGGCGGCGCGTCCGAAATTGCCTCGGTCGAGGCCGCGCGTCCGGCGAAATTCTAATCGCCACAAAGTTTCGGCTAAAAATTTGGCAACTTACAGAAAATTAAGTGGTTAGCGATTTCTAATCGCCACACAATTTGGGCTGTCGCGCCACCATCTTGGCCTCACCAGCGTTAACTGTTCGTCGCGGATCTCCGCAAAAATACGTACAGGCCCTCGCATTTGATTTCGCCGCAATCTTGGGCTACGTTGGTTTGCGCTCTCACGCGGACGTTAGTCATCATCGAAAGCGCACGGATGATTATTCTCGGAATCAACGCGTACCACGCGAACGCCTCAGCGGCAATCGTCGCGGACGGCCAACTGCTCGCCGCTGTGGAAGAGGAGCGTTTCAATCGCGTGAAGTATGCGGCGGGCTTGCCGGTCGCGGCCATCCGCTACTGCCTCGCCGAAGCGGGCGTCTCGCTTGCGCAAGTGGACCAATTCGCGATTCCACGCAATCCGTGGGCGCGCATCGGCACGAAACTTCGCTTTGCGATTCGCATGCCACGATTCGCGCTCGAACGCGCAAAAGTGATGTCGCGATTCTCCGGATTGAAAGAGGAACTCGCGGCGGCATTTGGGGTCGATCCCGAATCCATTCGCGCGCCGTTTCATCGCATCGAACACCACGTCGCCCATCTTGCGAGCGCGTATTTCGTTTCTCCATTCGATCGCGCCGCGGTTTTATCGGTGGATGGACTGGGCGATTTTGCCAGCGCCATGTGGGCAACCGGCGAGGGAGCTGCGCTGCATCCCCACGGCGCCACGACGTTCCCGCATTCGCTGGGGATGTATTACACCGCACTCACGCAGTATCTCGGCTTCTGGAAATTCGGCGACGAATACAAAGTGATGGGGCTCGGAGCGTACGGCACGCCGCGCTATCTCGACGAGTTTCGCAAGATCGTTCGCGCGGGCAGCGACATGAAGTTCGGCCTGAATCTCGATTACTTCATTCATCAGCGCCAGGGCCCGGAAATGACGTGGCGCGCGGCCGATCAAACTCCGGAGCTTGGCCGCTTGTTTTCCGATTATCTCGAAAAGCGGCTCGGTCCGGCGCGCGCAAAAAACGAACCGCTCGAACAGCGGCACCGGGATATGGCGGCGAGCATGCAAGCCGCGCTCGAGGAAGTTCTGCTGGCGCACGTCACCGAACTTGCGGAGCGCACGAAACAGAATTCTCTATGCCTTGCCGGCGGCGTGGCTTTCAATTGCGTCGCGAACGGAAAAATGCTCGAACGTACGCCGTTCGAGAAAATTTACGTTCAGCCGGCTGCGGGAGATGCCGGGCTTTCTGTGGGAGCGGCATATGCAGTCGAGCACTCGATTCTTGGCCGGCCGCGCAATTTCGTCATGGAACACGCGAGTTGGGGGCCGCGATACTCGAACCTGGAAATCGCGCAAGCGATACGCCAGCGCGTCCCGAACGACGACGGCATTCAGCTCGAAGAATTGCCGGAAGAGACGCTGGTGCAGGCCGCGGCGCGCGAGATTGCCGACGGCCGCGTGTTGGGATGGTATCAAGGCCGCGCCGAATGGGGCCCGCGCGCGCTGGGCAATCGCAGCATCGTTGCCGATCCGCGCCGCGCCGAAATGAAGGACATTCTGAATGAACGCATCAAGCACCGCGAAATGTTTCGGCCGTTCGCACCATCAATTCTTGAAGAGGCGACGGCGGAGTATTTCGAACGCACGCACCCGTCGCCGTTCATGACCTTTGCGTATGCGGTGAAGCCGGAAAAACGCGCCGTCATCCCCGCGCCCACGCATGTCGACGGCACTGCGCGACTCCAGACCGTCAGCCGGCGAACGAATCCGCTTTACTGGAAACTAATTCGCGCGTTCGGCGATCTCACTGGAGTGCCGGTGGTGGTCAACACATCCTTCAACGACAACGAGCCGATCGTGTGCCGGCCAGAAGAGGCGCTTGAATGTTTCTTCCGAACGAAGATGGATGCGCTCGTCATGGGGAACCTCATTCTGAGGCGGAAAAACACGAGCGCGGCTCGGGAAAGCCCGGCTCAGTTGACGACGCGGCAAACGCCATGATAGCCACAAATCACCTAGTGAGAATCTGACCGTGCGGATCCTGATTCTCAACGAATATTACCCTCCGGACACTTCGGCGACGGCGAAGATGGCCAGCATCGTCGCCGAGGCGCTGGCGCAAAGCCATGAAGTAACGGTGGTCGCGGGCAGGCCGTCGTACGACCCGGACGAAAAATATCCGTGGCAATTGCTTCGCAGCGAAGTGCGCAACGGAGTGACGGTGGAGCGCGTGGGCTCGACATCACAATCCCGTCACCAAATGCTCGGCCGCGTATCCAATTACCTGAGCTATCTGGGATTAGCTGTACCGCGGGCGTTGATGAAACGAGCAGACATCATTTTGGCCATGACCGACCCGCCGGTTGCCGGGATTGCCGGAGCGATTGTCGCGGGCCTGAAGCGCCGCGCATTCGTCTACAACATTCGCGATCTCTACCCCGATATGGCCGTCGGCGGCGACATCATTCCGGCGAATGGCTGGGCGAAACGCTGGGAAAATATGCACCGGCGGGCGTTAAGGCGCGCGGCGCGCGTTATTGTACTCGGCGACGACATGCGCGAAAGGATTTTGAAAAAGGGCGTAGCGCCCGAGCGCGTCAAAGTGGTTCGCGACGGCACGCAGCTGCCGGAATCGCTCGCGGCGCAGACTCATCCGGTCTCGCAGGAAGTCCGCAGCGGCTTTTCTTTCGTCGCCATCCACGCCGGTAACTTGGGATTCGCCGGCGCGTGGGAAACGCTTCTAGGCGCGATGAAATTGCTGAAGGGCGAAGACCTGGGCCTCGTATTCGTCGGGGAAGGCGCGAACCGCGCGCAGCTCGAGGAATCGGCGCGCGAATCGCAAAATGTGCGCTTTCTTCCCTTTCGGCCTGCCGCGGAAATTCCATTCGTGATGGCGGCGGGCGACGTTCACATCGTGACGGTGAAGCGCGGCCTTGAGGGCGTGGTGGTTCCGAGCAAACTCTTTTCGATTCTCGCCGCTGGGCGGCCGGTGCTCGCGGTTGCGCCGGAAGAGTGCGACGCCGTGCGGATTGTTCGCGAGGCGCGGTGCGGTCTGGCGGCGGATCCGGATGATCCTGCCGCTGTGGCTGAGGCGCTGCGTTCGCTGCGCTCCGATCCGGCAGGCCTCATTGAGATGGGCCGGCGCGCGCGGGAAACAGCTCGGAACTATGTTAGAGTGAATGAGTTGCGACGATTCATGGGAGTCGTGGAAGAGGCGGCACAAAACGGAAAATCCCGGCTTCATTAACATTGACGCAGGCCGCCCGACGTTCGGGGAATTCGCGCCCAACTCAACACTGAAGTCGAGCTTGCTCCGTTAGGCTGCAACAAGTTCAAGTTCTTATCGGCGGGTATTAGGCGTGCCCAAAGATTTCCTCGCATTTCTCATCGCGTTCGTAGCGTCCGTCGGAATCACAGCACCGGTGCGGCGGCTGGCCCTGCGCGTGGGCCTTGTGGACAAGCCGAATCCGCGCAAAGTTCACCTGAAGCCGATTCCTCTGCTTGGCGGTTTAGCGATTTATTGCGGATTTGTCGCGGCCGTCGTTGTCACGCTGCACCGGGCGCCGCTCGTCCAGATCGTCA
>DASPVY010000405.1:0-2335 GCA_035622115.1 Candidatus Acidiferrales bacterium | reverse complement strand
GCGCCATAAATCCACTGGTGAAAAAATTCATCCACGCTGACCGACGTATCCTCTTCAATCGCTTTGATCAAGTCCGCGGTCACGACGTTGCGATTCCGGTTGACCTCGAGATAATGATGCAGCGCGTGAAAGAACGCGGCGTCTCCCAATTTTTCGCGCAGCATCCGCAGCACCAGACCGCCTTTGCCGTAAACGTTTCCGCTGTTCTCCGACGAGTCAGCCTGGTTGTAGGCGACGATCGGCGATGTGAACAGCCGCTTCTGCGCGGCCCATCGGTTCGCGTCGTTCCAGAATTCGTACTCCACGTCGTCCTTGCCGAAATGAACTTCGGTCCAGAGATGCTCAAAATATGTCGCGAATCCTTCATTCAACCAGATGTCCGCCCAGTCGCGGCAAGTGACCAGATCGCCGAACCACTGGTGCGCCAATTCATGGGAATCGAGACTGTCGGCGCCACCATGATTTTCGGCCGCGAGCGCCGGATTCACCAGAGCGCGCGCCGTGAGCGTTGTCGCGCTGGTATTTTCCATTCCACCGACCACGAAATCATCCACCGACGTTTGCGCGTATTTCGCCCACGGGTATCGCACGTCCAGGTGATCGGAGAAAGCATCGAGCATGGCTTTCGTATCTTCAAACGTCGTATCAATCTTCGAGTCCTGTCCCTTGGGTACGACGTATTCCAGCGGCGTGCCGCGCCAGGTATCCTTTTTCTCCACGAATTCGCCCGCGACCACTGAAATCAGATACGTCGAGAGCGGCTCAGTCTGCTTCCAGTCCCACGTCTTCGTGCCGTCGGATTCCGCCTTCACACCCACGAGCTTGCCATTCGAAACCGTCAGCCAATTCGCCGGAACGGTGACGAGCATTTCAGAAGTGGTTCTGTCGTTCGGATAGTCGTAAATCGGAATGTAGTAGCGTGTGTCTTCGGATTCTCCCTGCGACCAGATCTCGCGCGGCTGGCCGGGATAATCCTTGTCCGGCAGAATGAAGTAGAGTCCTCGCTTCGGCTCGCCGCTGTATCGAATCGTGACTTCAAAATGCTCGCCTGGTTTGGCTTTCATCGGGAGCTTGACGATCAAATCGTTCGGGGTGGTGTCGAATTTAGCCGGCTTGCCGTTCAGGTCGACGCTCTCGATTTGGAGTGCCACCGAATCGAATTTCAGTTCGTCCACGGCGTCGCGCAGGATCGATAAAGTGTGGGTGACCTCGCCCATTACTTTCTTGTTGTCTACGTCGAAGCGCAGATGAACCCGCACATTTTGCAAATCGTAATCGCGCGTCCGCGGGTAGGGGTCATCGGCCCGCGCGGAGTCAAGGCCTCCGAGCGCCGCGAAAATTAACGCGGCCGGCGCGATGAGCCGCGTAAGCCGCGCAGTCCGCCGCGCAAATTTAGCGATCATTTTGATCCTCGCTCTCTCGATTGCGTCACGGTCAACCGATAGACCGCATCAATTTCACTTTACTTCGTCAGTCTCTCGCTACAGCAGGCTCCTGATCCATCCGCCATCCACGGCAATCGTGGTCCCGTTGATATAGCTCGCCCGCTCAGACGCAAGAAACGTCACCAGTGCCGCAAATTCCTCGGGCGTTCCGATGCGCTTCTCCGGCACCTGCGCGCTCATGCGTTCAAACACCTGCTCGCGCGTGAGCCCGCCCTCGGCCGCTTGTTTATCCGCCAGCTGTTCCAATCGTTCCGTTGCCGTATAGCCGGGGCACACATTGTTCACGGTGATCCCATCGGCGCCGAATTCGTTCGCCAGCGTTTTTGCCAGCCCGGTTACCGCCGCGCGAATCGAATTGGAGAGAATCAAGCCGTCGAGCGGCTGTTTCACCGTCATCGACGTGATCGTGATCAGCCGGCCCCAGTGCCGCTCGCGCATTTTGGGCAGCACTTCGCGGGCAAAATAGGTCGCGCTCATCAAATTGGTGTCCACTGCCGCGCGCCACTCATCGATCGTTGTATCGAGAAACTTTTTTGATGGCGGTCCGCCCGCATTTGTCACGCAAATCGCGACGGGGCCCAGCCGGGCATTCGTCTCGGTGACGAACTGCCGCACGTCCTCGTATTTGGTCACATCCAGGGCCTTCCAGAACGGCGGACGGCCTGAAGCTTTTTCGATCGTCGCCGCCGCTTTTTCCAGCTCGACGGCGTTGCGCGAGCAAATCGCGACTTCTGCGCCCTCGCGCGCGAGCTCCGTCGCCACTGCAAGCCCCAGCCCTTTGCTCGAGGCCGCGACGATTGCCACGCGATCTTTCAGCCCTAGATCCACGTTGCCTCCTAAACCCGTTCGCTTGCGCACCAGATTTCGCGGCGCGTCTTTAGCAAAGCTGC
>DASPVY010000404.1:0-3369 GCA_035622115.1 Candidatus Acidiferrales bacterium | reverse complement strand
CGATCCAGTGGTCACCGAATACGTAAACCGCGTGGCGCAAAACATCGTGCGCAATTCGGATGCGCAAGTTCCCTTCACGATTAAGGTGATCGACTCAGATGCAGTAAACGCCTTCGCGCTGCCCGGCGGATTTTTCTACGTGAACAGCGGGTTGATTCTACGCGCGGACGAGGAATCGGAAATGGCCGGCGTGATGGCGCATGAGATCGCGCACGTGTGCGCGCGGCACGGCACGCGCAACGCCACAAAAGGCACCATCATGCAGATGGCCACGATTCCGCTGATTTTGCTGGGCCCGGGCGGATGGACAGGCTACGGAATCTACGAGGCCGCGAACTTCCTGATTCCTGTCACGTATCTGAAATTCAGCCGCGACGCCGAGCGCGAGGCCGATTATCTCGGGTTGCAGTATATGTATAAGGCCGGATACGACCCGAACGCATTCGTGCAATTCTTCGAGAAGGTGGAAGCGGACGAGAAGAAGCATCCGGGCACGATTCCGAAGGTGTTTTCAACGCATCCGCCGACGCCCGATCGCATCGAAGCTTCGCAGAAGGAAATCGCCACCATTCTGCCGAGCCGCGAAGAATATATCGTGACCACATCGGAATTTGATGTCGTGAAGCACCGCCTGGCCTCGATTGAGGCGGGACAGAAAGTTCAAGAGAAGAAGGCCGGCAAAGACAAGCCGACCCTGCGCAAGCGCACCGATCCAAATGCCGGCGGAACGACGACGAGCACCACGGGCGGTGACAGCGGATCGACGACTAACAACGGCGACAGCAGTTCGAATGGAAGCGATCAGAGCGGCGATGACGACAGGCCGGTTCTGCAAAAGCGGCCCAACTAATTTCCCACGCAGTATGCATTAAAAAAGGCGCTCCGGGTTCTCCGGGGCGCCTTTTGTTTTGTGAGTTTAAATTTGCAGCGGCTAGCGTTCCACGGCTTCCGCGACGCCCATGCGCTTCAAACCTTCAGAATAATATTTGCGGTAGAGCACGTCCCATTCTTCGCTTCCTTCGAGGATCTCGCGCTTCTGCGAGGTGATTTTGGTGCGGACTTCCGTATCCACTTGCTCTTCCAGTTTCAGGAGGGCCTGCAGGATGTTGACGATCTCGAGGCGGATGGTGTCGCGATCCTCGATGAATTCCACTTCATCGAGCGAGACCAACACATTGATGATTTTGTGCGATACCCGAACTATCTTTTCGCGGCTTAGCCTCATAATCGTTCGTCTTCCGCGCGAGTATGAGAACTAGCGCAGAATCAGTTTGCGCTGGCGCGCCAGCTCTCCTTTCACTTTCTTGTACATCTCCTGGTAGGAGACGCCCGTCCGCCGCATTTCTTCGGAATGTTGGCTCAAGATCTCGCGAACTTCTTCATTCAGCCGGTCTTCGATCGATAATTCCTCGGCCATGGTCTGGCGCACGTGCTGCGCGACCATATCGGCGGACTTGGTCTCGATCATTTCGGCGGCGACGAGGCGTTTGACCACCTCCTTCGCCATATAGCTCACGAAATCCCGCGACAACAGCATCCAGCGTGCTCCTTGCGCTCAATCGAAACAATTTAGTGTACTGTCTGCGCGATGCGAGGTCAAGAAAAGGCCTCGTTGACGCGTTTCAGCGCTTCCGTTAAGATGAATTGGCAATTCGGGCGGTTAGCTCAGCGGTGAGAGCATCCGGCTTACACCCGGAAGGTCGTCCGTTCGAATCGGACATCGCCCACCACTTCCCGAATCGAAAACGCCTAGCGGGGCCGTAGTTCAGTTTGGTTAGAACGCCTGCCTGTCACGCAGGAGGTCGCGGGTTCGAGCCCCGTCGGCCCCGCCAAACGAACCAGTAAGTTGCGTTGACGATAGTTCCCTCCCAGACGAATTTGTGTCGTTCTTTGTGTCATAACCTCCGGTTGCGGTGGTCTTTTTCTCGCTCGGAAATGCGAAGTACTGACCAGCCGGGCACAGCGATCGAATTCGTGGGATGTTGAAGTGAGTTACTCGTAGCGAAGGGCCACCATCGGATCAACCCGCAGGGCCCGCCGCGCGGGAATGTACGTCGCCAGCGCTGCAATCGCCGCGATAGTCACTGGCACCACCGCAAAAAACCACATCCCGTGCACATGAAATCCCGGCAGCATGCCATCGAACGTTCGCGGCAGAATCGAGGCGCCGGCCAATCCAATCGCGCCGCCGATAATCACCAGCTTCAAGCTTTCGCCGAACACCATGCGCATGACGTCCACGCGGTCCGCGCCCAGTGCCATGCGAATGCCGATTTCGTGGGTGCGCTGCGCGACCGAATACGCCACCACGCCGTAGATCCCGATGCCCGCGAGCAGCAGCGCGATCAACGAGAATGTCGCCAGCATGTCGCTGAAGATGTAATTGCCTTTGCTGACGCGATCGAGGACGGCGCGCATCGTCTCGACCTGCCCCACCGGCATCTGCGAATCAACGGCCCACACGGCGCGGCGCAGCTCCGGCGCGAGCGCATCCGGATCGGCCACCGTGCGCACCAGCAGCGACATCTGCAACCGCGGCCGCTGCGCGAACGCTTCGTAGACGACGGGCTCCAGTTGCTCCAAGGCGATGAAGTCCTTGGTGCCGCCGACCACGCCAATAATCTGCGCCCATTCGGGCTCGGCGGAGTCGCCCACGTCGAGGCCGATCTCCTTGCCGAGCGGATCCGCGCCGTTGAAGAAGCGGTTGACGAAGGTGGTGTCCACGAGCACGACGCGCGGCGCGTTGCCATCATCCTGCGCCGTGAAATTGCGACCGCGCAGCAACGGAATTTGCAGCGTCTTCAGCAGATCGGGCGTGCCGAGGCGATCGCGCACCGTGGGCCGCATGGATTCCGGCGCCTCCTGCCCTTTCAGGTGCAAGCGCGCCGAGCCTGCGCCGGTTCCAGGCACATCGAAGGACGCCGCGGCGGAAACCACGCCGGGAAGCTGGCCGAGGCGCGCGACGACATCGCGGTAAAAGGCGAACTGCCGGGCTGGGTCGTGATAGCGCGCGTCGTCGAGGCTGATGTTGGCGGTAAGCACGCGTTCGGACACGAAGCCGGGATTTTGGCTCGCCACCGTCACGACGGAAAAAATCAGCAAGGCCGCGCCGCAGGTGAGCATCAGCGCCAGCGCGACTTCTCCGGTCACCAGAACCGAGCGCAATTTGCTGCGGCCGGCGGCGACCGCGCGGCTTTCGTCCTTGAGGCTCGCATTCACGTCGGTGCGCGAAGATTGCAGGGCCGGCGCGAGGCTGCACAGCAGCGCGGCCAGCAGCGAAATGCCGAGCGTGTAGCCGAGCACGTTGGCGTCAACGCGGTAGTCGATGCTCTGCACCGCGAGGTTGAAAGTGATGGCCGCGCGCAGCAG